>CAYTDR010000051.1:0-16335 GCA_964436185.1 uncultured Candidatus Obscuribacterales bacterium
TGGTGTGGTCGTCGATGTATATGGCTTGCGAGGATTCGTCCCAGCCAGCCAACTTCGTGTCAAAGGAACCACTCCGGAAGAGCTCATCGGTATGGAAATTCCGATGAAGATCCTGGAAACAGACACCAAGCGCAACAAGCTTATTCTCAGCCAGCGTCTTGCCGTTCAGGAAGAGAAAGCCGCTCAAAGAGAAAAAATCCTCAACACCCTTACTGCCGGTCAAATCGTATCGGGAGAAGTGGTGCGTATCGCCGATTTCGGTGCTTTCATCGATCTGGGCGGTCTGGATGGACTATTGCCGATATCCGAAATATCGTGGGAGAGAGTCTCTCATCCTTCCGATGTTCTCAAGGTCGGTCAGGTAGTTACAACCAAGGTCCTCAAAGTAGACCAGGAAAAAGGACACATCAGTCTCTCCTTGAAACAGATGCAGCCTGATCCATGGAACGAAATTGAAGACAAGTTCGAAGAAGGTCAGGTAATTGCCGGTACGGTCCGCAAGATCCAGAGCTTCGGCGCCTTCGTCCAGATTTATCCTGGGGTTGATGCACTGCTTCCAACGGTAGAAATGTCGGATCAGCCGAACACCAAGCCTGAGGAAATCGTTCAAGTCGGTCAGGAAATCAAGGCATTGATCAAGAAGTTCGCTCCCAAAGAGCACAAGATCAGCCTGAGCTTGAAAGGCATGGATGTTGTAGACATCCTCTAGAACTAAGAAAACGAATTCAGAAGGTCCCGGACATTGTTCGGGACCTTTGCATTTGCTGGGAATAAGGGTAACAAATTCGAGCTGCGAAAAGGCGAATACAGCCTTGGTGAACTTTAAACAGAGCTGCTGCGTCGCTGGCGACATTTGCAGAGACCAGGAGGGTTCGACTTGATTGTCGCGTAGATGATAATGCAAACAGAGTGTTTGTCGATGGTGAACGATTGATTCAGGTGCTGGCGAATCTGATCGGCAACGCCAAAATATTCTCCCGAAGGCGGGACTGTTGTCGTTACTTCACTCGACACGGAAGAAGGGAGCAGGGTGATGGTGGCGGACGACGGACCGGGAATTGATTCGTCAGGACTGGAAAACGTTTTCGATCGTTTCGAACGATCCCAAAAGGGTTCTTCGATGGTCGCATCTGCCGGCCTGGGATTGCCAATTGCCAGGGCGCTGGTAGCGTTGAATGGTGGCAAGATGGGAGTCGACAGTCAGGATCAAAGTTTTGGTTCACAATACCGAGAGTGGTGGCACATGCGAAGTAGCCTGGCACCATATGCGATGACTGTTTTGGCTGCTTTATTGGTAGTGTTCGGCGCTAGCTCGATAACTCGTTTGCCCCCCTTTTGCCGTATTCGCTGCCAACGAACATGATGATATAAGCAAGATCGATGCCGGTAGTGAAACACGCCGGCGGACACTGTTTGTCTCAAAATTAGTGAAGGGAAATTTGAAGATGCTCTGGCACTGGCCGACCAGATTATGCATAGTCCGACTGGCTCGTCGGTGGTGTCACGATTGATACTACTTTTGGAGCGTGGCGAGATTGATGACGTTGGATAATGGTATCTCTTCGAGCTTGAGGGTGAGTACATCTTATCGAGACTTACATCGTTTTGAAAATCCTTCGCCTCATTGTCCGCATTCCTGGTGATCCGGGACGTTCGCGGTTAGAGAATGTGCCACCAGTCAACCGCTACATCGTTTTCAACTTCTGTGCGCGAGCCGTTTCCAACTTTGTTGGCTGACTGTGCTGTTTCTGTTATCGCCACAGTCACTTCCGAATCTATGACCGGGATTTCTGATTCGAAACCATGACTTTGAATAGATATAGATCGACTGTTAGTGTTCACTTCAATCACTCCTCGATATTTGCATTTGTCGGCTGACAAACGGTCCGACTAGCAGGACTCAGTTCAAGCAACAACAAGAAGCTGCCCGTCACTCGCTACAATTAGGGCAGTCGCTTGAACTGAGCCTGCGAACCGGTTTCATAATGATTGTAGGAAACGGATATGGGAGAGAAGCGAAATAACTTTGTGAAACTCGTGAGTTTCCGAATACCTTATGCACGCTCTGAGTGTGGGCTCCTGAGGCTAACTGCCTGGATTGATAAATCGGTCGTTCCGATGGGATTTGAACTACTCCATTGAAACCTTGCTCAACCAGGCTGGCCTCTTCGAAGTTACATTCTGACAAATCGGTCATGTCTCTACCCTCATTGAATCGATTTCGATGAGGGGATTTTGCAACATGATTGTTGTCGCAACGTGACCGGCTTGCAAAATCCCACCATTGCTGCAATAGCGCAGAAAAGTATGGAGTCGAACCATATATAGGAGTATCAATGCCGGCCTTGACCACTAGAACAACTTACGAACGTTGATCCGAGCGATTAATGGAAATTTCGTAAACCACTTCAGTCAGATCAACGAAGCAGCTGCCAGGCGCGATCCGGCAGTCGTGTCACCGCCTTACGCGAAGCTCAACGCTCAACGAGAGGCCGTCTTCTTTGCTCCTGTGGCGAGCTGGTTCCACGTCGGTCTTCGCTCAACGCTGATCTCGATACGGTTGCTGTTAAGCGGACTGTTCTAGAAATTGATCTGTCAGAAAAATACTTCGCTGTTGTTAGCAGACTGGAGGCACTTTCTGCATTTTGATGGCTACTATTAAAGCTTCCACCAGGGTCGGATCGAACTGACTACCGGCCGCCTCTATCATCTGGCGCTGTGCGTCTTCCGGTGGTATCGATTCCATTCCGTGTTTCTGCGCTACCATTTCATGGTAGCTATTGGCGACGCTGAGGATGCGTGCCACGACGGGAATCTCGCTGCCCTTCAAGCCTTGCGGGAAACCTTCTCCATCGTATTCTTCGTGGTGTGCAATCACCAGTGGTGCCAGATGTCTCAGCTCAGGGAATGATTCCAACAGTTGCGCGCCGGCGACTGCATGTCCCATCTTCATTACGAACTCATCGTCTTCCAGCTCTTCTTCCGCCTTTTGCAGAACTTGTTTGGCGATACCTAGTTTGCCCAAGTCGTGAACCAGCGCTGCCTGTCTGACTGTATTGAGGTCGTCGCCGGACATACCCAGATGTTCTGCAATGGCCACGGCGTAGCGGGCAACCGGCACCGCATGTCCGTTTACGTACTTGTCTTTCTGTTCGATCTGGGTAACCCAGCCATCGATTCTTCCCAGAAGGCGCATGTCAAGCCCTGATGTGGCAAAGACGTAGTCTGATGCTTCATCAGACCCGCCTGCCAGGAGCTCGTCGAGCTTCTTCCTGGCCGCTTCGTCATCTAGAGGAGCTGGCGGTGGTGCTTCCGCAACCGCCGTTGTCGCTGGAGGCGCTGACGATTCAGCCTGTTGGCTGCCACGTGATTTCATGAAAGAGCCGAGGGGACTAGCGGGGCTGGCAGCTTTTGCTTTGCCCAGGATTGAGCCGCGTAAGCCACCGGCCATGCCACCACCACCACCACTACTGGCTTCCGCTTTTGCACCGGCGGGAGTTGGAATGCTATCGAGATTGCCCCATTGTCCCGGTGCAGCCTTGGACTGCGGTGTCGGTATGGAGTCTAAACTGTCCCAGCCGGACTTGCTTTGGGCTGGTTCTGCAGTTGCAGCTTCGGCCACTGGTGCGGTGCTCGGTTCCGCAGCCGCTACGGGGGTCGCTTCTGAAGCTACCGGCTGCGGTGCTGCGGCATCACCTTCGTTGATGTCGTTCAAGTCACCGAAGTCGAGGTCGGCATACGGATCTTGCTCTCTCGGTGGTGCTGCGGAAATATTGAGTGCTTGCTGTTCTTGTGATGCTGAGGCCTGGGCTTGCTTACCTGATTCGGTAAGAGCAGTGTCGCCTTCATCCGGTGCGAAAGATTGAACATCTTCTGCCACAGGAATCGGGGGAAACTCGCCTGTCCCTTTGCGCACAATCGGTTTAATAGTCGGTTTGGGATGCTCGCTAGTGCCCGAGTCCGGCGAGAAATTCTCTTCATGCGAAAACGAAGGAATTACATGCTCCTGAGTCCCCGTCGGGCGAGCAAATTCCTGCGTTGAGGGCATCGGAAATTCCTGCGTGGGAGTCATCACAGACGGTTCCCGAACAACAGGAGGCAGATTTGACTGCGAAGTGGTGGGCAAAGGTGTCGATGCCGGCGCCGCTGCAACGGGAGCAGCAGCTGCTGGCGGTGCGGCGGCTGCAGGAGCCGGTGGAGCTGGCGTTGCTGCCGCGGCGGCTGCGACCGCTGCCTGCATATCCGGTTTGGCCGGCGGAGGAGGCGGCGGTTGAGAGGTCTTGCGGGCAGAAGGAATAGCCTGCTGACCGAGCGCTGTCTTCAAGGCGCGTCGCAACTGCACATCGGTTTGACCTTCCTGCTTGTCGGCAGGTGTGACGATGCGCTGGTGAAGCTGCATGATAGGCTCTCTGGCAAGCTTTTCAGCCGGCAATTTGAGCAGTGCATCCGCCACTTTATCAGCGACGTTTTGCACCATGTCGACCTCGCTCCTCGTCCAGGCTCGTCTGTAATCGCACTGTTGAAGGATTACACAGCCATGCGTGGTTCCGGTGGCGGATCGAAGCGGCACGCCAAGAAAAGACTTCACTCCGATGAATTGAAGCTCTTCCTGGACAGGTGAGACGTATGAGTTCTCCTGTCCCTCATAGAGGCGCAGGGGCGCTCGTGAGAGAAGCACTTGAGCTACCAGTGAAGAGTCCGTGGAAGGCCAGTAATACTCCTGGCAGCTTCTCACTTTGTCCTGCTGCCAGAACTCATAACACTTCCAGCCTGCCTGGGTATCGTCGGTGCAGATAAAGAGGCATCTGCTCGACAATAGTGCCCGTCCAAGAATGTTGACCACCATGAAAAGAGCATCGCCGATCCCTAGGGAGTAGGCCATGACGTTGCCTATCTCGACCAGGAATGTCTCTCTAAAGGTGTCCCGTTGGACGATGTCGTTAATCTGCGCCAGACGGATGATGTCCCCGAGCTCACCGAGAAGGACTCTCATCGTGTTTACTTCATCGGAGGAAAGCTCAGCCTCCCGGCTGACGCTTACCGATCCAAAGGTTCGGCCTTGAAGAACTAGCGGAAGCGTGACTCTGACAGGCTCATCCTCTACTTCCGGACCGGCTCTGTATTCGCAAATCGAGGTGACGTTAGGGTCGAGCGGATTGCTCAACATGACCTGGCAGGCTTCGGCACGGAAAGTCTCGCCTAATTCCCGCACCGTAGTCTCGAGAATCCGTTTGAGATCCCGTACACCTGATAGTTTTTGCACCAGAGGGCTGGCCATTCTAATTGAGAGTCCGTGAGTTAAGCTTGCCTTTTGCCGAAGCGCAGTGGTCCGCCGTCGAAGGGTATCGGAGTGTAATTTAAATCAACTACCTTTCTTTTCATACCAACTCGATCAAATCAGCTAACATCTTTGAACATTACGCAACGATCTTTAGTTACCTGTTAAGGGTTGAACTAGCTGATGCTGGCAGTATTCCCAGTTCCAATCCGATTTCGCGTTGAGCGACTGAAATGAGATCGGTTTGGCTAGGAGAAATATCAGACGAAGTTTGATCGATTTGACAGAACGCTCTGCGACCTTTCAGATGCCCCTGTGCCGGCGATGAAATTGAACGTACTTCCTTTCCCTGACTCACTCTTGGTCCACTAGTAATCGCATTGACCGAGAACGGAGGTTGTCTGACTTTGAAAACGCTTTGCCTATAAGCATGTGGACAATCTCGAGCTTGAAGTCAAGCGCCGACCATCCGTGGTCTGATTTTAACATGATTGTTCTATCGCCCTCAGTCAGGGCAGTCAAACTAATGCAAATTCGGGCGAGAGCAATTGTGCATGCTTTATACGATCTAAGGGTATGGACATACTCGGAGCAGTTGCTGCTGAAGAAGCAGATAATGTAGCGTGGAGGATTCTCAGACGGATGCCTTTCCAAGATATCTCGAAAGAGCTGTCGCAGCTGTCTAGCGAGTATCAGTACCACGAGCCGCCCGACTTCCTCGTCAAGATTCAGGAACTGCTTTCACAATTGTTGAGAGCCGTCTCCGACTTTCTTCGGCATCTTCACATCCAGGTCCCGGGAATGGCCAACACCTCCATTGTTGGCGACACTCTGCAGTTCGTCCTTATCGGGATCGGGGCCATTTGCGCGATCGCTCTGCTTTTCTTCATGTGGACACGAATGAAACAGCTCAACATGCAAGCCGCGAGAGCGAGGCGAGGCGCTACTTCTCTTGATCTCGAGCTGGATAGCGCTGGTTGGAAGGGACAAGCCCGCGAGTTCCATCGCCACGGCAAATACAGAGAAGCGATTCGCTCTTTGTATTTGAGTCTGCTTCATCTTCTTGATGAAAAAGAGGTGTTGAACTACGCGCCGACCCGATCCAATTACGAGTATTTTTATGCATTGACCGATTCCCGCTCGCTGCAGCTAGGTTTTCGCAGTCTTACCGATCGAGTGGAATTAGTGTGGTTTGGAGACCACGACGCTCGTGACGTTGATTATCGATTTTGCCTGGAGACGCTTACTCGTCTCGAGGCTGAGGTCGAACAGCTTGTCTCGGTCAGGGAGGCTCAGAAGGTCTCATGATGGAACCTGCCCGCGAACCAGTCAACAACTTCGTTTCGCTGGAACCGACACCATCTGCGGTGGAACCTGGAGTGCCCCGGTCAGAGGTGAATCAGAACCAATTATGGTGGCAGATTAGTGCACTGGTCGTGGTGAGCACGTTAGCCGTAGTCGTTGGGTCCTCCTTCGATAAACAGTTGGCAAGAATCATGCCTGAGTCACGCTTGCTTGCCTCTACCTACAATGAAAAGTCGAGCGGTCTGGAAGCAGTATCTCGTTTGACCAGGAAGCTTGGCAAGGACGTCAGAACGTGGGAGAAGCCTTATCGTCAGCTCAGTGCGTTGTCCGGGACACTGGTCGTTATAGCGCCCGTAGAATCGCTCAAAGAGTTCGAGATCGCGCAGATACTCGAATGGGTAAAGGTGGGAAACCATCTCGTTTATTTCGATGATTTCACCTATGCTACTTTTCGTGGCGTGCCGAAGAAACTCAACATTGAAGTAGAGATTGCAAAGGCTGTCGACGGAAAAGTGTTTAGAATTGCCGACAGTGGCAGCACTAATAATAGTGGCAATCGGAAAGGAAAGTTGTCCGATGCTCCGGAGCTGGCGCATGTTCAGCAACTAAAATTGACCGCGGGAAGTCGATTGACAGGCGGTGAGCCGATCGCTTTCGACCGGCTAGGAAGTGTGATCACGGTGATTCCATGTGGCAAAGGGAAAATCTTGATGGGTTCCGATCCCGGATTTCTTTCCAATGGCTCAATCAGCAAAAAGGACTACTGGGGAAATTTCCAATTTTTCGAAAACTGGCTGTCCGACAAGGGGCGCACGGTGATCTTCGATGAACGAGCGCACGGATATTTCGGTGGCACCAGTGTGTTTGTCTACATTGCCCACAGTCCCTTTGGTTTGATGATCTTGCAACTTTCTATCATACTTGCCATCGGATTTCTCAGTGAGTGGCAACGATTCGGCAGTGCTATATCCTTAGATCGGTCAAGGAAGATCTCCAACCTGGAGTTCATCAACGGACTATCGAACGCTTATCGGCGGGCGAGGGCCAATCCGGCGGTACTCGAAATTCTCGTGCGCGCCTTCAAAAATAAGTTGGCGAGGGCACTGGCAATTTCTCCCCGCGATCCGCAAGAGAAGCTGGTCGAGGCGTGGTCCGATTCTAAGTACGGAGAGAAGACGGACCTGGAAGGACTCTTTGCCAAGTATGACGTATGCATGAAAGAACGCGAAGTGTCCGATGCCCAGATGAAGAAGATAATCAGTTCCTGTGATGACATCATCAATGAAACGCAAGGGCGGGCGCCATTTCGTTCTACGTGACGAGAGCGCTGCCCGATTGAAGGACACTTAGTAGTAAACTCACGAAGAACATAAGAATCAAGGACCACAAAAATGCAAGAGCAGCTAAAGGAAGTTGGAAGCACCAGCGTTGAGAGAATCGACGAGGTTTTCGGTAGGCTGCGCAATCGGCTTAACGAGACTATTGTAGGGCAGCAGATGGTCATCGATCAGGTGCTCATCGCGTTGCTGGCGGACGGTCATGTCCTTCTTGAAGGCGTGCCCGGTACTGCCAAAACGCTGCTCGTCAAATCTATGGCATCGCTTATCGGGACTGAGTTCGGACGAATTCAATTAACCCCCGACATGCTGCCTTCGGATATTCTGGGTACCAGTATTTATGACCTCAACACCAAGACGTTCGCACTGAAACGCGGTCCGATCTTTACCAGCCTCCTTCTCGCCGACGAGATCAACAGAACTCCGCCGAAGACACAATCGGCGTTATTAGAGGCGATGGAAGAAAGACAGGTCTCATTGGAAGGTAGAACGGAATTATTGCCGGAAATCTTTATGGTCGTGGCCACTCAGAATCCGATTGAGTTCGAGGGAACATATCCACTGCCGGAAGCGCAACTCGATCGTTTCATGCTCAAGATCGAGATCGGATATCCGCAAGGCGATGCTGAGAAGCAGATGTTGAAGAATTGGCAGGCTGGTAAGTACGATCGGCATTTACCACCGATCCCTACGGTCACCACGGCCGATGAGATTGCTGAATGCAGAAGGCTTCTTTCCGGGGTAAAGGTTGAGGAGAGCATTATTGATTACCTTTCCGCACTGATCACCAAATCTCGAACTCTTTCGGATCTGCAGCTTGGTGCCAGCCCGCGGGCCGCTCTTTCATGGTTGTCCGCTGCTAAAGCGCATGCGGCAATTGAAGGAAAGGATTTCGTCACACCGGACAATATCAAGTTTGTTGCAGAACCTGTCTTGAGACACCGATTGATTCTCACTCCTGAAGCTGAGCTCGACGGCGTGACGATCTCTCAAATAGTCGGCAATTTGATGAGACAAATTCCTGTACCCCGGTAAGCAAGACTATGATCGCCACTAGACGCCTTTATTTGCTACTGACCATGGTGATGATACCATTCGCTTTGTCGCACTTTTATCCCTGGATGCAAACTTTGGGAGCGGCACTGGATGTGGGTTTCCTGGTTCTGCTTCTGCTGGATTTTCAACTCACTCAACGACCCTCGTTGATTACGGCCTCACGGCTGGTGAGCGATCGGCTCTCAATCGGCAGAACAAACGAAGTAAGCTTGAAGATTGGCAACAGCGGGCTGTCTAAACTGGATGTTCGTTTGAAAGACGATCATCCGGAAGGTTTGGAGGCTGATGTGGAGGAGTTCGAGTTCCAGCTTCCAGCGAATTCAGTCAGTACTCTCAACTACAACATCTCTGCGCGTCGTCGCGGGTCCTATAAGTTCGGCAACATCACGGTTCGTTATCGCAGCTTCCTCGGGCTTTTCTGGAGACAACACTCACTGGTGCAGGAGGAGGATGTTAAGGTTTTCAGCGACTTGAAAAGTCTCTACGAGCTGTCACTCAAACTCGCCCAATCGACTGAGTTGGGAGAGTTGCACCAACGAAAACGTGGGCAGGGAACTGATTTCGCATCATTGCGTGAATACACCTCCGGTGATGACACCAAGGCTATCGACTGGAAAGCAACAGCCAGACGAGAGAGACCGGTGGTGCGAACTTACGAGGCAGAGCGTGAGCAGAGACTGCTCATTCTGATCGATGCAGGACGCATGATGGTATCAGATCTAGAGGGACTCACTCGCTTCGACCATGCTCTCAACGCCGCTCTTTGTCTGGCTCTTACAGGGTTGAGTCACAACGACCAGGTCGGCATAGGAATTTTTGCCGATCGACCGCTGCTCTATCTGCCGCCTCGCAGAGGCAAAGTCTATATGAAGAAGATCCTGGAGTCCACCTTCAACATCGAGCCTCGCATGGTGGAGCCGGATTATGTCGGCATGCTCTCGTACTTTGCCACCGTTCAGAAAGGACGAGCTCTGGTAGTTGTTCTCACCGATCTAACTGATCCTGTCGGTTCGCAAGCGTTGCTCACCGGGCTGGCCAGCCTGAAAGGCAGGAACCTTCCCTTTTGCGTGACGCTCAAAGATCGCCAGCTGATTCAGATTGCGCAGCCCGCACCGATTGATTTGAAGGCACACAATGAACAAGTCCTGGAGACCCTCTACAAGCGCGCCATAGCTACCGATCTGATTGAGCAAAGAGAGCTGGCATTGAGTGTTCTTCTCAGGCGTGGTTGTCTGGTGCTGGACTGCCCGCCGCAGGAGCTGTCTGACAAAATCGTAGATGCCTATCTCGACATCAAAACAAGAGCAAAACTCTAGCCGCATATCGTATAAGTTACGCTAGCGGGCGCCGCCCGTCCTCACTCCAGATTCCAGCCGATTATGCGACCGAGTTCGGTGCCTGCAACCAGTTGCTGGTTGGAAAAGAATATGAGTGCGAATACCTGTCCGCCTCCGGTTTTGAAGGTTTGTGCCTGCTTGCCGCTGATTAGGTTCCACAAGACAACTGACCCATCCGCTCCGCCCGACGCGAGCATCTTGCTGTCCGGTGAAAAAGTGACTGAGTTCGATTCGTGCTCGAACGAATGCAGCTCTTTCAGTGAGCCTGTTTCGTGAACAATAACCTGGTTGTCTTCACGGCTCGATACCGCAAACAGTTTTCCATCAGGCGAGTAAGCAATCGAAGTCGGTGTATAGTCAAAGGTGCCTACAGAATCAGATGGCTCGCCAGTGTAGGGATTCCAAAAATTGGCGCAAGGCTCGAACATGTTAAGAGAAGCAAGCTCGTTGCCGTCCGGAGGCATCGCGATCGCCACCACTCCTTCATCTTCTCCCGGTTCCTCGACTGCATGAACGACGAGAGTCGCAGTGCCGGATTCGGTGTCCCAAATTCTGATGGTGCCGTCCCAAGAGCCGGTGGCCAAGGAGGTCTCGTCCTTCACCCAGCAAACTGAAGTGACGCTTTTTTCGTGACCTGGCAAAGTTTGAATGGTATCAAGAGTATGACAGTCGAGTATCTCTACAAGCCCGTCGTCACATCCAATCGCCACTTGATGACCGTTGGGGGAGACGGCAAGACCGCGATGGTTTCTGCGATCGAAAAGCTCAATCTGTTCGCCGGAGTTAATCTCCCATAGCCGAACCTCACCATTCATGCCGATCGAGAACAGTCTGTCACCAACCTTGGCGAAATTGAGAACGGCGTCTGAATGTCCTAAAGCCACCGAAATCTCGGCTCCGGATTCCAGATCAATGATTGATACTCGCGCCTTGCTTCCCGCTGTTGCAAGGGTTTTGCCATCAGGGGAGAAGGCTACTGCTCTCACCCATTCATCTTCACCATTGGGCATTATGCGGAACTTCTCGACCCAGTCGGTGGTATTCCAGACACGCACGGTTCCTTCCTGATCTCCGCCAGCCAAAAGAGACCCATTCGGACTGAAAGCGATGCTTAACAGGCTGCTTTGACCGCCTGCTATCTCGTGCATTTTGGACTCACCGCCGGCAACATCCCAAATATACAGAGAGCGGCTGCCTATAACGACTTTGGAGCCATCGGGGGAGAACTTGATGCCATCTGCTCGGCCGGTTTCGAGGTGCATGCTTCTGATTAGTTTCAGTCCTGCTTGTTCAACCTGCCAGAGATGAACGTCTTTAGTGCCGCCGGTGTGCACGCCTCCGCTCGCCAGGAGTTTTCCATCAGGAGAAAAAGCGAGGGTTTCGATCATTCCCTCATGAGCGTCATCGATGCTGGCTAACTCTTGTTTGAGCGCCTCGCTGAACAGCCGGATCTTTTGGTATTCTCCGGTTGCAATCAGTCGTTTGTCAGTAGTCATTGCGATTGCAGTGTAGTCTTCGGTTTCGAAGAGAACGTTGCCATGTGCAAGATCTCTCAAGCTTGTGGAACGGGACTTTCCGGGTCCTGATAGCACTAAGCCGTGCATCCCGGTGAACCATACTGGTCCGCCACCAGGCAAAATCAAGGTTGTTTTTGCCTCTTCCAGATTCCAGATTCGAATCTCCTGACCTCCGGATACTGCCAACTCGTTGCCATCAGTTGAGTAGCAAAGTCCCTGGATATCGTAAGGATGCGCAAATGGTGGCTCACCAAGACGCACAAATTCGAGCTCTGCGGTCGATCTCTTCATGACAAACCTCGCCAAACAGTTCTTCTTCGAATCAGAATCATAGAGGCTATTCACTCTATCTTCATTAGAGCGGAGTCGCTTGCAGGTATGCCCGGCACAAGTCTTCGGTATCCAAGGATAATCTGTTGACAAATACACGCAAAGGCGATAGGCTAGATAACGTAGAAAGTACGATTAATCAATCGATCGAAGGCGAGGCAAAATCTGCCAAAGCCGCTCGCTTGATTGAACATAGTTCAGCCGGCTGAGTGTGCCACCGCATGCAATGCGCTGGTTCCTGTTGCGCTGACAAGAGTGCTCTTCAGCTATTGCCGCGGAGCGTCTCGTGTGAGTCGCTTCCTGGATACCGCTAATTGCAGGTGTGGGAAGCGCTGGGGTCCACGGCGGAAGATAGGGTCGCGCGCTTGCGAATCGGCAAGTGTAGCTGAACTCGAAGAGAGACATTACCTATGCGCTCAAAAGGCTCATGGAGTGCCTCAGCGTGCGAGCCTGACAAAATCGAATCATGATCGGAAGCACATGAAGATGCTTCGGCGTGCCGATCTCGAAAAAATGAACCATGTGCTCGTTCGGCACCCGGAGGCTTCAGTGTGCCGAACGAATAAAACTGAACCATGCACTCACAGCGCATGGAGTGCTTCAGCGTGCCGAACTCGACAAAGCAAACTATTCGCCGATCTCGAAAAATGAACCATGCACGCGGAAGCACATCAAGGTGTTTCAGTGTGCCGACTCGAAATAAAAAGGAAATTGTGATGCGTAATTTAGACGCTATTGATGCAGAAACACTTTTATCCGTGCGTTCTCCGGAGTCTCTCTTTTCGCCAAAGTCTGAAGAAATGAAGATTGAATACCGTGTGCTGGCGCGACGTTGGCACCCTGATTTACATAGCAAAACGACCCTGGAAGCAGGAGTATTCGCTCATATCGCTCGGCTATACAAGGAAGCGCGCAAGAAGCTGGCTGACGGAAGCTGGTACGAGCCCGTGGAAAAAGTGGAGCAAGAATCGCCGGGACGAAAGAAGTTCCGGAAAAAGGACGGATCCATTTTGGTGGTTCCATATACGGTGAGCCGTTCATTCGAGCTGGGAACTATGTTGATCGGTTCAGATACGGTGGCGTTCGAAGTTGACGAGCAGTTTTCTGATCTCTTCGGAAACGGCTTGTCATGGATGACCGCTCTGCGGTTTCCTGATCTCGACATGGCAGCCGAGATGTCGCGCTATCTTCCTCAAACCATCGACTCGTTTGATACCAGTCATTCCAGCATATTGATTGTTCGAAAAACACCAGACCAACTGCTTTTATCTGATGTTCTGCGGCATTCGAAAGGGAGAATCAAACCGCTCCAGCACCTCGGTTGGATCCTCAATGTTCTCTACAACTTGGGCTGTTACCTGGAATGGCATGGTATCGCACATAATGGCATATCGATCGACTCACTATTCATCTCGCCGCTACGCCATAGCGGAATGCTTCTTGGTGGTTGGTGGTATTCAACGCTTGTCGACTCGACGATCACTGCTCTGCCTGACTCGTGCTTGGACCACATCCCCCACGACATTCTTGTCAGCAAGATCGCCGCGGTGCGAGGCGACCTGGAATTAATCAAAGCAGTCGGTCGTCAGCTCTTGGGCGATATAACCGGCGCGCAACTGCTGCTTGACGACACGCTGCCTGGCCCGCTCGTCGAGTGGCTGACAATGCCCGCGAGCGACAGTGCCAGGGAGGATTACGCCACCTTTAAAGATGTGGTACTTCCTGCCGTTTTTGGTCCTCCACGATTCGTCTCGTGGAGATTGGAAAGTAAACACTTATACAAAACAGTGAAATAACACAAGGAGAAAGATCATGGGTACTGCAAGATGGAGTCCCGAAGATTGGGATGATTACGTCGTCACAACGGCCAGCAAATCAGCTAGCGAAATTTTTAGTCATTCACTGGATGATGACTTGAATCCCTTGAAATTCGGAGTTCGAGAGTCCTGCGACTCGGACGTAAATCCGTTATCTACGCCGATCATTGTTGCCGTAGATGATACAGGTTCGATGGGAATGTTAGCGGAAAACCTCATTCGTCGTGGATTAGGAGTTCTGCTCGAAGAGATCTACGATCGCAAGCCTGTTACCGACCCGCATGTAATGTGCATGGCACTGGGCGATGCCTGGTACGACCGAGCACCGTTGCAGGCTACGCAGTTCGAGGCTGACCTCAGGCTGGCAGATCAGTTGAGCAAATTCTGGATTGAGGGCGGTGGTGGTGGCAACAGTTGCGAGAGCTACAACCTGCCATGGTACTTCGCTGCCAAACGCACTAAATGTGATGCCTTTCTCAAGCGAAAAAAGAAAGGCTATCTCTTTACAGTTGGCGACGAGCCACCACCTCCGACATTGGTTGCAGAGCACGTGAGACGGTTTCTTGGAGATCATGCGCAACACGACATGAAGAGCAGAGATGTTCTGGCAATGGCATCGAAGACATGGGAAGTTTTCCATATCATGATCGAAGAAGGAAGCTATTATAGCTCCCGACCGCGCGAAACCAAAGCCGCCTGGACGAAGCTGCTGGGACAACGCGCCATGTCTTTGAGCGATCACGAAAAGCTGGCTGAGTTGATTGTCTCCACTATTGCGGTAAGCGAGGGGGATGATGTAGAGCACGTGGCTGGTAGCTGGTCCGGAGGCACTGGCTTGGTTATTCGCAATTCGCTTCTTCAGTTCGCGAAGCGGCCGATCTCATCTGGTAAGGGCGTGACTCGACTGTGAATCGAAGGTGATGCAGAGGAGAGACGGTGAACGATGCTTGGAGGTATGGATATGAGAATTGGTCACGCAGTAATTGGCTGCAATTACGGAGATGAAGGCAAAGGCTTAATCACGGACTATCTTGCCAGCCAGGACCCTGATAGAAGTTTGGTTGTGCGATTCAATGGTGGCGCTCAGGCCGGGCATACAGTTGCTCGGTCTGACGGGCGCCGGCATATTTTCAGTCACTTCGGAGCAGGATCTTTTGTTGGTTGTCCGACCGTCCTGAGTCGTTTCTTTATTTTCAATCCAATCTCTTTCGTGAGAGAACATAGGGAGCTGGTTCGTCTCGGTGTTCGACCGTCTGTCATCATCCATGGTGACTCACTGTTGACCACACCGTTTGATATGTTAATCAACCGCATCGCAGAAACTCGGCGTGGTGATGCCAGGCACGGTAGCTGCGGCCTGGGAATCAATGAAACGGTAACTCGTTGTCTTTGGGAAAACAGACGCTATGAAACTCGCTCAATCGAGCTTCTGGACAAAGGTAAATTGTTTGAGCGCTTATTACAAGTTGGCAAAGAGTGGTTGCCGACAAGACTTGGTGAACTCGGAGTTGATCTGAACACGCCTGAAGTGCTGGGTTTCACGGATAACATCGACCAGATTCTGCACCAGTTTATTCTGGATATCGGCGAGCTTTTGCAATCTGCCACCATATCATTCGATTACCCACATAGGCCCAACATTATCTTTGAAGGCGCGCAGGGGCTAATGCTCGATGAAGATCGAGCGGAGCTATGGCCGCATGTAACACGCTCAAGGACGGGAGTTGCCAATGTCCTGACTCTTCTTTCTGAGTTTGATATCGATCATCTCGAGGTGACCTACGTCACGAGGTCTTACCTGACTCGCCATGGTGCTGGACCGTTGCCGGGCGAGTGCAGCAGCATGTCATTCCCTGATAAAACAAACGTCTCCAATCTATTTCAGGGAAGCCTGCGCTTCGCTCCGCTCGACTGGAACGTTCTAAACAACTCAATCGCGCGTGATTTGAAAGATCACTTCAGGCATTCTTCGACAGCCCTGGAAGCGAATTTGGCCATCACCTGCCTGGATCAACTCGAGATAGAGGCCGCCGAAAGCTTGCTTCCCGTGAGGTATCTAAGTTATGGTCCTACCAGGCAGGACGTTCTGGCGCCAAATGTGAGTTGCGAGAGCGCGCGTCCGTTGGCGCTAATCACCTGAAACCTGATTGCAAGTCGCTCGACCGGCATCTTCGGCACCGCAAGTGGAGAGCTCACTCGCCGGTAAGCTCTGGCGCTTCGTCTTGGGTGGCTGGTGCGGTGCCGTCTCCGAAAGCGATTTTGGCTGCTGCCTTGGCGATTTCGTAGACAGGTGGTTTGCGTAAGCTGCACAGCGCGATAACTGCCGAGTGGTCTTCAGGAAGAATGATGATTGAGGAT
>CAYTDR010000052.1:0-10862 GCA_964436185.1 uncultured Candidatus Obscuribacterales bacterium
CTTGGAAAAGTCGATGTCAACTGTGAAATAGCACTAAAACGTCAACTGGCAATAATTGGCGTGTCGGTTTTTTGCGCCTGCCTGATATTGGTGGCATTGAACGCGTACAGTCGAGATTCAAACCGCGCCGAATCAGAAGACAAGGTGGAGGTGATGGGAAATGATCCAAAATCCTTCGGCCCGGGCGCGTCCGTTGCCGCCGAAACCACTTTTCCCACTGTCACACCCACTGCATATGGTGGCATGGAGACAAGACCATCTCCGCCGATAGAGCAACGGCTGAACAGCCAACTCAACAGCGGATATTACAACATGCAGAGTCAATGTTTTCAGAACAATCTTGAGAGTCCGAGCTATCATCCAGCAGGTGTCCACGGCGTCAGTCTGCCGGTTCAGGATACTCTTGGTGTGCGGATGAAAAGATTCGTCACTCGATGATTCTGATTGGCACGTAGATCGCCGCAGTGTCGTTTCCGCGTAAGACCACATCGGTACCGCGCGCGCAATGTCCCAAAGTGATCAGCCAGTCATATGCCGAGTGAGAGTTGCGCATAACGCGCTACCAGCGATACTCGGTGATACCACGGCCGGTTGTTTGAGCCGGGCGCTTCTGGCGAGCCGCAGTCGAGTTTTGAGGCGCAGTCGCCGCTCGAGAGCCGGATTTCCGTCGTTGATTGCGGCGAGTATCCACTAGTATTGCCTCAGATGCTTTCAGCGGCGTGAGTTTTCCGTCTTCTTGAACGATCAGATGAGAACTGGACTTCTTATGAGTCCTATAGTAAGCGGTGTTATAAGCGCGCCATATGGGAGCTGCAACATGACCGCCGGTGACGAACTTTCCTGCGCTGACAGGCTTATTCTCCGAATTCCCGGTCCAAACCGCCGTAGAAGTATCCGGCGTAAATCCGACGAACCACAAGTCTCTAGCATCATTGGCAGTACCAGTCTTTCCGGCCGACGGCACTCCAGGCAAACGTGCCGCTGTGCCAGTACCGGATTGGACAACCTTGATCAAAATTGACACTAATTTTTCTGTTGCGTCCTGGTCAAGCGACCTCGCCGGTCTGGGATCGTTCGAGATCAGAACTCGTCCTTTCTCGTCTTCAACCCGGCGAATAACGACTGGTGGAATATATACGCCACCACGAGCAATAGTCGCATATGCGCAGGCGAGAGAGAGAGGAGAGGATGCAGAGCTTCCCAACGAGAGAGCCAAACCGTCTGAAAGTTTTTCGTTTATACCGGCTCTTTGAGCCGTACGAATAATTGCTGGGATTCCAGTTTGCTGAGCTACCCTGATGCTGCAGACATTCCTCGAATAGGCGAGAGCCTGCTCGACCTTGATGATTCCCATATACTTGCCATCGAAATTGGTCGGCTCCCAAATCTCATCCCCTTCATCCAGTATCATCAGCGGTGCGTCAGAGATATCGCTCCAGGGAGTAAGTATGCGTTGCTCAAAGGCCGTCAAGTAAACAAACGGCTTAAAGACGGAGCCCATTGTGTGAGGATGGACGGCACTGTTCCATTGATTGTCCAGATAGGAGCCGACGCCCCCGACCATAGCTATCACGGCTCCGTCGCTCAAGCGCACCGAAGCCAGTGCCGCCTGATTTATTCCTCTGGGTAGTCTTCCTTTATAGCCGGCCAGAACACGTTCTGCTGCTAGCTGCGCCGACTGATCCATAGACGTATAAACTTTCAGCTTGCCGTGTTTATACTCACTGCCGGACATTACAAGCTGATAGACGTAACTTGTGTAGTAAGGAAACTTCGGCACATACGGCTTGACCTTGACCAGTGATTTCGACGTTTTGAAGGCAAGCACCTCACGGCTGGCATCGAATGCATCACGTTGATTGAGGAAACCGTACTCTTGCATCTTCTCCAGTATCAGTCGCTGTCTCTCCAAACCCCTTTTTCGGTGGGAAACATCACCGAGTATGGATGGCGACTTGATAACACCAGCCAGAAAGGCGGACTCAGCAACGGTGAGATCGTTGCATGATTTGCCAAAATAAATTCGGGCGGCTTGCTCACATCCATATGCACCAGATCCGAAATAAATCTGATTGAGGTACATCTCGAGAATCTTCTCTTTGTTGAATCGGTTCTCAATCTGAGCGGCAACCAGACTCTCCGCCAGCTTAAGAGCGATACTTCTAGGTTCGCCCTCGAAAAACACGTTTTTCACCAACTGCTGTGTCAGCGTAGAACCGCCCTGCACGGGTCGGCGCGCATTGACGTTGGCCAGGGTCGCTCGCATAACTCCTTCGGCGCTGATACCATGATGCTCATAGAAGTAGTGATCCTCGGCCGCAAGAACCGCGAAAACAAGATTCTTGGAGACGAGTTCAAGCGGAACGACGGAGCGCTTTTCTTTCGACGGAAAGACGCACACGAGTTTGTTGTTGACGTCGTAAATCTCGAGCGCACCGCCGGGTCGATAATTTTCGAGCACGGACAAGTCAGGCACTCTGCTCAAATGCATCAATACGAGGAAGAACAAAACCGAAACGACAAGCGCAACGATGAGTGTGACACTAGTCACAGTCACCTTGGCGAACATGAACACTCCGTCGACCAGGGGTTTAGCCTTACCAAAGCTTTTGATTTTCCCATATCGATCGGATGACAAACGCTGAACCTCAATAAGTTCGAGGCCCTAGTCCTCAATGCCTTTCATTGTAGCAACGTAGAGAACAGTTGTATTGGGTATGGTTATTTGATGGTGCCAGCGGCCCGAGTCATTTTCCGTTAGCTTTCGCCATGACTCGGCAATCCACATGCCCTTTGCCATGGCTGACCAATCCCAATTTCTCAGCAGCAGCTTTGGAGACATCCAGGACAAACCGCTGGGAAAACGGTCCCCGATCATTGACTGTGACGACGCAACTCTTTCCGTTGCGCTTATTGGTCACATGAAGCTTTGTGCCGAACGGTAAGTGTTTATGCGCCGCTGTGAGCTTGGTTTTATCATGCAACTGTCCGGAAGCAGTCGGTTTACCATGGAGACGATCAGCGTAAAAGTGAGCCATGCCGCTGAAATCCGATGATTTCTCTTTCTCGCTATTCAAACATTCCGACTCAGTGCTCTCTTCCTCGGCAGTTGGATTGGCCCAACAAATACTACCGTTTACGGAAAGCAGCAGCACTTGTGCAACAAGAACCCGCACCAATATCGGTGTCATCATAAAAACTTCTCCCACTCAGGCCCCAAAAACACGCCTGACAACCAGCGCTCTATTCGTGCACACTTTTTACCCTGTCCCGGATATATTTGCATTAAAGCCACACGGCTCAGAAACCGCCATTCGCCAGCGGTTAGAGATGCGTCTTGTTGTCAAACAGCAAGAGCTGCGGACGCAAACCATGTTTCCAAGATAAACTAATCGAACCAGGAGGGTAGGGAACCAGCTCAATCCTGTTAAGATAAAACTTATCTGCGGCGCCCTTGGGACTTCACATGGAAACTGTCATCGTCATCTGCGTGCTAGTGGTTATGGCGCCACTAATCATCTTGTCGCTAAACTCAGCACACCTGACTCGTTCGCTTGCTGATTTCATCTCAGGAAAGCGAGCCGGCGCCAAAGAGCTTCAAGAACTGAAAGAGCGGCTGAAAGGCCTGGAAGGCGAACTCAGCGAAATGCGGGAGAAATTCGTTTCGCTCGAAGAAGCTAACGACTTCTCGATGAAGCTGCTGGAAGATCTGAAAAACAAAAAGAAACCCGACTAGCCCATTGTCAAAAGTCACAAAAACGTCGTCAAGTTCCGGTCCACGCTGTTTTTTCGGAATTTAATCTTTAAATTGAACTTTTTGCCGAGAATCTCCGTCCTAATAAACAGCTTATGCCTTGTCCCAGTTAGCCCAGAGGTTAAAAACATTCATGTCGACAATCAAATATCTGAAAGTCTCAGCCGGAATCCTTTCTTTCCTGGCTGCAGCAGCGTTACCAGCCATGGCACAAGAAGCTCCCGAAGACTATGACCTCCTAGATGAGGAAGCCGAGCTTATGCTGGTTAGCGTTCCACAAACGCCTTCGTTTCAAGTGCCAGTATTAGAGGTGAGCGACAGCGACACCGCACAACCACCGATAGCTTTTGAACCGTCTGGCATGACTCTTGCCGTCCGCGGAGGCGGAGGTCCTGGTGGAGAAGGTGGACCTGGTGGTGGATGGAAAGGAGGCAAATGCGGCGGCGGTGGCGGCGGTTGTCTCTCCGGTGAGAACGCCCTGACCGACGAGCAACGCGAGCAAATCTATGATTTGAAGAACAAGATGCTCGATGAACTGGGTCCCAAAATGGCTGCCTATGGCTCAGCTAAAAGACACCTCCGCGATGTACTGACCCAGGAGAGTATCGACTCCAGTCAGGCAGACAAGCTGCAAAAGCAGATTATCGCGCTGAAAAGCGACATGGAAACCTTGAAGCTCAGCAATAGAACAGAAATGGCCAAGGTACTTACGGGCTCGCAGCGCAAAGCTTTGCGCCAGGCCATGATGAAGTTCGGCGGTGGGCACAAGCACAGGCATCACTTCCGTCGCGGCCATCACTAAGCTGCCACCAAGCTGGCACCGTTGGTGCGCCCCTGCGCGTTTGCGCGTTGCCTGCACTAACATGAGTAGCCTGGCCCTGTAATCCGACAAGATTGGCAACTTTCGAAAGTTGTCCTCTGGTTGCTGCCTCAATTGGCTCAATCATGCCGTGTCTTGCCGCTAGGTCAACGATGGTTCTCACCCAGGATACCCAATGTCTAGAAACACACAGTCCTGCAAGGGTTAAGAACAAATGATTGGACTAACTATCAGCCGCCCGAAATGAAATTCGATAGCCAGCTCGTTAAAAAGTCACACTCGGATAACTAATACTGCTCTATTTGTGGAATCTATAGTTATGAGTAGATTGGCGTAGAGTCGGATTTTGTATCTCAGTCGAACATCAGGAAATCCACCCCACTCGCGATGCCACGCCGCCTCACACAGGTAACTAATGTGAATGGCGAGTTCCAACCGAATAACCGAGCCGCCGAACCAGTAATCCCTGCTCGGACAGGCAAACCCGACGATCCAATGATTGGTACCACGCTGGACGGGCGCTTTGTTATTGAGGGAATTCTCGGTCAGGGCGGCATGAGCGTGGTCTATAAGGCACATCAGGCCAGGGTCAATCGCCCTGTGGCAATCAAGACCCTGAAGCTCCACGTTGAAGACAAAGCCAATTATCGGGAACGGTTTCAGCGGGAGATCAATAGCCTTTGCCGTTTGAACCATCCCAATGTTGTCACCATATACGATTGCATTATCGGTCCGGACGATCAGCCCTACATAATCATGGATTACTTGAGCGGCAAGAGTCTGGAGAAGCTTCTCGTCGATGAAGGACCGCTGCATTTGGAGCGGTTTTCGCGCATTTTCGTCCAGGTTTGCAGCGCTCTGGATCATGCTCACAAGAAGGGCATCATCCACCGTGACTTAAAGCCAGGCAACATCGTCCTGATGGACGATGAAATGGATTTTGTCAAAGTTGTCGATTTCGGTCTCGCCAAGCTTGGTCAAGACTCTCTCAAGTTGACTCATTCCGGAGAGTTATGGGGAAGTCCTCCCTACATGAGCCCAGAGCAATGCATGGGCGAGTCGGGAGACGAACGCTCCGACATCTATGCGCTCGGCACTGTAATGTACGAGCTGATCACCGGGATAGAACCTTTTAGCGGAAAGTCAGTCTATGAGTTGATTCAACAGCACATCAACGACTACCCTCAACGATTGAAAGAGCGCAATCCGAATCTAACCAACATAGGCTCTGTAGAGGAAGTGATCTTCACGGCTCTCGCCAAAGACCCCGATCATCGCTTTCAGTCGGCACAAGAAGTGCAGGACGCGATCATACGTGCCTGCGCACCAGTCCTACCTAGAGGAGTCAGCGAATACCTCGTCCACATCGCGCAGCAAGCGCGCATGCGCCCTCACAAATCCAACATTCGCATGGATTCGGTGACTGAGCTAGCCGTTCTAGAAGCCGCTGATGAGCAGAAAACGCAGCTCGCGGAGACGCAGTATGACGAAAACAGTCCAGGACGTTTGATCGGGGCTACGATCAGAAAGGCAAAATCGCGTTCGCCCGTGCCCAACATTCGGGTCCGCAGCTCGATTGGCGACTCGCAGGATCCCGTTGATGTTTCTCGCCAGCGGTTGCAGGAGACCATCAAACTATACGATAGAAAACAACGATTCCTCTACGGCATCCTTTTCTTCATCTCCACGCTATTTGTTTTTATGTTCCTCGTGCTCATTCAGTTCATGATGTACACCATGCAGTCAGAGCACTACAGGCAGTCTCGCTACGATGAGGTACTGCACGGCGGAAGAAACCGAGTTCCGGTAGAAAGGTCGCCGTCCGAAACAAGCGACAAGGCTGACGAGTCGGACAGTAACGTCTCAGAAGTCAGCCCGCCAAAAGCGTCCACACCCTCAAAGGCGGCAACCAACAAACGTTCGTCGGATAAATCGCCGAGAACGCAACAGCCATCTAGTTCGGGCAAGAAGTAAGGACTAAACGAACCCACGAAGGAGAAATGTATCCTATGCCATCAACGTTGGATCCTGTTGAGGTTCAGGAATGGTTAGATGATCAAGAGGAGGCAGTGAAGGCCTATCTGGAAACTGAGAGAGTCAGCAGTGAAGACGAAATAGAACTGGATTGGTGCCTGGCACCATATGTGGCACTATGGCGTGCACAATTACTCTGGGTAATCAGCGGTGACCTACCGACAGACTATCTTAAAGATCCAGCCGTCACGAACACCAGAGCTGCTATTCAAACTTTCTCGAATCGCTGGAGCGAGGTCGCCGATCATATGGAGCAAGGGAAACACCATCCAACCATCAAGATCGGCCCACAAGGAGACATGCAAGAGCTCAAGAAAGTGGGAGAACATTTGCGTACACGTGCAAACATTCTCAACGACTGGACGCAACGAGATGAACTTTGGTCCGGCGAGGGTCAGGCGTTATAGGAACGTCCGTCTCGACGCCAAAAGCACGAATACCTTCGATGAGCACCTTCTTCACTGGCGAGCCGGTATTAAGAACATTCGTCTTACACACCAGCGCGGGCAACTTTCTCATCAATCTGGCGAGTACGATTCTCGCTCACTTCCCAGAGTTGCTGCGCCAGTCGAGCATCTCTAGACTTTCCGGAAGATTGTTTCTCTTTGCGTTTGACGAAATACTTGCCCGTCACACCTTTCACATCATCGGCGCTGGCGAGGTAAATCATCGTGTCCGCGCCAGCCTCCAGGGATACCGCGAAAAAACTACTGGCCAGGTTGAATAGCCGTCCACCAATGCCGTTATTGAGCGCGAAGTTGGTAGTCACCACTCCCGGATGCAGCGCATTGACAGTGATATTCTTTCCTTCCAATCGTTTCGCCAGCTCGAAGGTGAAAAGAACATTCGCCAGCTTACTGTTGGCGTAAGTCTTATAGCCAAAATCATTTCGTTCGTCGATTAAGCCGTCAGTGAAGAATCCGCGCTTGTGGGCGGCAGAAGCCACATTTATGATTCGCGCCGACTTTGAATTGGAGATGGTATCGAGAAGCGCATTGGTCAGCCAGAAGTAACCGAAATGGTTGAGCGCCCAGGTCATCTCGATTCCATCCTCGGATTTCGTATTATCGAAAAAAATCGCGCCGGCATTGTTGAGCAGTATATCGAGAGTGTCATGCTCCTTCTTGAACTGCTCGGCCAGCGCAAGGACTTCTCTGCGCGAGGACATGTCGGCCACTAAATAGCTGGACTTGCCGATCGTTTGAGCGGCAGCTACTTTCTTGAGCGAGTTTGCGCAACGTTCCTCGTTCCGCCCGACGAGAACTACATCTGCACCCATCTTTGCCAGCTCAATCGCCGCCACCTCGCCGATACCACTGGTAGCGCCAGTTATCAGGCATGTCTTACCTTTTAGTTTCTCGTTCGTGCTCATGAGTTCGCCGTTCCGCCTTTCACTATCGTTTGCTATTCAGGCTATGTAACTGATCGATTCGCTCTGTGTTGTTGTCAAACTCGTTGATACAGGCACAATATCGCCGGTTCCAATCGTTTCAGAAGGAGACACCCAGGTCGCTTCTTCCGAGTCCTTCATTTTATACCCCGCCAGAATCCAAGTGAGCGATTCCGGCTCAAGCGCGGCAACCTGCTTGGCAACTTTTTCTTCACAAATGACTCGTTCAAATCGCCCAAAATCCGATCAGGCCGCCTCACACCAGCCTGGTCTGCTATTCTTAATAACACACTCGTTCACCGGGATCTATTTACTTTCATATGAGCACCAAATGGAGCCAACTTAAAGTTGATGCGGAATACGCGCTCAAGTATGGAAATTATACGGAAGCAGAATTGCTGTGGCGTCGAGCATTAACTGTTGCCGAAGAGTTCGAAGAGAATGATCCTCGGCTGTCGCTAACTTATACGCGTCTTGCCAGCGTGTTATGCCACCAGCAAAAGTATCATGATGCTGAGTTCATGCTTGTGCGCGCCATCGAGTTGAGCAGCAAGATTGACACTTTACCGATTGAGCGCGCCAAGATCATGGCTGAGCTCTACAACGTTCAGTTTCGTCTCAATAAGTTGGAAGAGGCGGAAAAGTGTCTTCGAAAAGTTCTCTCGATCTATCAGAGTCAGGGAGCCGAGATGGATTTCGAGAAAGAGATCGCCGACACTCTGATTGATCTTGCCAATATTTTGAAGCTTCGCGGCAACCTGAAGGAAGCAGAGCAATGCTTCAAAGAGTGTATCAGGCTGCGCGTTAGAGTTCTTGGGGATGACAGTCTGGAGGTTGCAGAGGCAATGTTCGGTCTGGCCACGCTCTACAATCAGCAAGAGCGATGGACTGAGTGTGAATCGCTGTATGAGATTTGCATGGAGATTCGCGAGCCTACCCTCGGTCCTTCACATCCTGATGTAGTTGTTTGCATGGGCGCTCTGGCCGATCTGTACAAGGAGGAGAATCGCTTCTCTGACGCTCGCGTTCTATACGACAAATTGTGGCTTGCGCTCGATAGAATTCCCGACTCACGACAATTGCATCTGATACCGTATCTGGAGAACATGGCAGAGATGCAGGAGATCCAGGGGCAGTATGATGAGGCAGAGAAGGTTCTGAGCCGAGTGCTTACGGTTCAGCGGAACACTGCAGGACTAACGGATCTCGATTTGCTTCCTGTGCTGGACAGGCTGGCGAAGGTAGCTATGCTGAGAGAGCGATATGCGGAAGCTGAGGAGCTGTACACGCATTGCTTGCAAGTTCGCGAATCGCATCTCGGCAGCGATCATCCGGACGTTGCTGAGACACTGGATAATCTGGCGGCGCTCTATTTCGAGACAGGTCGTCACGACTCTGCAGAACTTGTCTGTGTGCGCGCGACGGAGATCGGTGAGTCAGACGAACCTGACAATGCAGAGATCATAAATCGTCTCAAACAGCTCGACACCATTTACAGAACCCAGGCAAAATATGATGAGGCCGAGAGCGTCCTGATCAGATTGTTTATTCTGCAAAAGCGGCTGTTTGGTGAGTCCAGTCCGGAGACTGCTGACAGCCTTGCCAACCTCGCACTCGTCTATCAGCAGACAGGACGCGATGAGAAAGCAGAAGCTTTTCTCGAGAAAGCGCTCGAAGTAAAATACGAAGCGCTAGGCTATGACTCGCCGGAGCTGCAGTTGATCCTTTCCAACTTGGCAGACTTGAAGGAATCGATGGGCGACTACAATGCTGCAGTCAGGCTCTGGCAGAAGCTTGAAAAACTCTACATGAAAAACTTTGGTTCCTATCACCCAAACGTTGCCGAGGTTCTCGATCATATCTCTCGCTGCTACCAGGCGCTTGGACTGTTCAAGGTGGCAGAGGAATCATCAATTAAGGCGCTTGCATTGCGAGAGCGCACGTTCGGTGAGGAGCACCCGAAAGTGGCGAACAGTCTTTGCGAGTTGGGGACTTTGTATTTCGAGCAAGGCAAGCTGGAAGAGGCGGAGCGCAACTACAAACGCGCTCTCAAAATGCAACTGATGATTCTCGGCGCCAAGCATGAACACGTGGCGACAAGCTTGACACAGTTGGGAGCGCTTGCATATCACCGCGGAAAATTCTCAGAAGCGCGTCAGCACTTTCAAAAAGCATACGACATTCGTGATGAGCGGTATCCGACGGATCATCCGGACGTTTGCGTTGCCTTCGAGAACTTGATTCGCACCATTGTGGCAGAAGAGGATTTCGAAGAGGCTGAAGCCTTCTGCAAACGATTGATCGCCATTAGAAGTCGACAATTAGGCTCGCGCCACATCGAAGTAGCTATCGTGCTTTCACACCTGGCGGACATCTATCGCCAGCAAGAAAAGTTCGAAGATGCGGCCTTGATTTACAAGCAAGCGATCGAGGTTCATACACTCGCTCGAGGGAGAGAAGGTTTGAGTCTGGTGCACATGCTGGAGAACTATGCGGCAACTCTCAGATCAATGGGAGAAAAAGTCAAAGCGGCGAAAATGGAAACACGCGCCAGGTCAATTCTCGAATACAGTCGGTGACAACCAACTCGAGCCATGCTCGCACTTTCACAAAGAATTCGTACGTCGATTATGCTTCGAAAAGTTCCAACAGTCGACCGTCTTTCAGGCAGATTTAAGCTTGATGCGCGTGATTACCCACACATCAGAACGCTCGCAGGCAACTGCACTCCAATCGAACGACCAGTGAAAATTTAGTTGAGTGTCGAGCTGTTATTACTTCCAACTTTCAACGACCAACTCATCACCACAGGCAATGGCACCATTCTCGAGGTGGATGGCATACTGACCGAACAAAGTCTTGTT
>CAYTDR010000052.1:10872-16311 GCA_964436185.1 uncultured Candidatus Obscuribacterales bacterium
GAGTTCTCGAAGAGGCTCGACGCCCTTCTCGCCGGATTCCTGATCGATGGTTGTGAGCACGCAACGAGCGCACGGAGAGTCGATAAGCATTCTTATGGAGCCGACGCGAATCTCGCGCCACCTGTCTTCTTCGAAAGGCTCGCAGCCATCAATCACGATACTAGGACGAAACCGATTCATTGCTAGTGGTCTCTCCAGCCGGCGGTTGAGCTCTTCCAGCGACGCAGTGCTGATCAACTGGAAGGGGAACATATCAGCAAAAGCGACCTGCTTCTCCCCTTTAAATTCGCCTTTCACCTTCACAGTGCGCCCATGATCCGGCTGCTCAGAAACCCGCAGCAAGCGCACTTCTGCATCGAGATAGGTGGAGAGCCATTTCGAGGCCGCATCGCCCTGATCGAAAGCGAAACAGTCAGCTTTCCAAACGGTGACTGGCAGCTCCTCTTTTCCCGACTCTTGCAGCACGTCCACGTGCAGTGGTGGCATGGACGGTGCATTCAACTCCAGCATGCCGCCGACCGGCTCCCCATTGCCGGTATGGGCAAATGAACCATTGTTCGACACAACGGCTTTGATCAAGGCCATCTTCGGATACTCACGCTGCGTTAACGCCTCGTTTTTGCTATCGACCACCAACCAATCTCGATCGTAGAGAAAGCCCCTGGAGCCGACATCTAAACGATCTGATTGCACACCGGCGCAAGACTTGATTGGATAATAAGTCAGCTCGACAACTCGTCTGGTACTTTCGGCCATAGCTTCACCTGCAATATCTGTCGCGGAAGTGCGTGTGTTCCAAGTTGTCCCATCCTAAACAAGACAAAACACATTGGCAATCAGTCGTCGGTATCGCGTACATAAATCGTACATATCAACCGGCCGAACATCCTTCCCGCCAGGAAGATACTCGGGGCATTCGATGCGCTCGGTTTAAGATAGCGCAAAGTCGGAAGGTTGACCGCTAGCCTATGGTTCGAACTGCTGCTCTAGAGAGTCGAGCTCTGACGTATAGATTATGTCGCTGTTCGTCAGGATCTTCTGACCACTCTTGAATGACGCTGCGTGAGCCAACTTCTTCAGCAGCTTGTCGGATGGATCAGCAAGCAGGTTAGCGTATGCCCTGCGCTTAGCGTTGCGCTGCTCGATTCGTCCGTTGACGAACTTGTTGATGAAATGTCTAACCGTAGGCACAGCCACAAAGAAAGTGCCGTAGATGACAAGGAAGGCGACTACCGGCCAGAGAGCCGTGAGAATCGGAACGTGACCCGAGACCATTTGCAAAAACAGAAACCAGCTGCCGAAGAAGTAAATGCCAGCAAGCACATAAACCATCGTCATGTCGCTGGAACGAACATTGGTGAAGTTGATCTTCCATTCTTCGAGAAAAGGAGGCAGATGGAAACCGAGACTTGCGCCGGCGGTCTCCTGCAACCCCGGAAACAGGTAAACAATGTCACCTTCATCGGTGACTTCCGGGCGACCGTCGAATCGAACCAGCGTCTCCAGCACTCCATCTTCGTTGTCCGGATCATTGCCGGTATACGGTGCGAGCTGCTCAGCCGTTACCACTCCGCCGCTCGATCGGATCACCTCTGCAACCATCTTCCACTTGCGGTCTTCCAAGTTGAGATTAGGATTGCCGTCACCAAACAAGAATGAATAACAGTTGAAGAGAAAGTTTCCGCGCTTTTCAGGAGTTCGGATCGTTGGTCGATCGTATCTGTAAGTAGTAGAGCGCCCTCCACCACCATACGTTCCCCAGAAAAGAATATCTCGCAGAATCAAGTAGTCGAAGAAACCGAGATGAAAACCGCCGCCGTGCCCGCCAAATCCGAAATCTCGATCATCGTCATTACGCATGGTGTAATAGATGACGACTGCGATAATTAATATCGCCACCAGTATCAAACTCAGTATGAGCATGATACCGAATGAGATGCGGAAAAGGAAAAAACCGACAGCGAACGTTTTGTTCCAAAACGCCTGCCAGACTCGCCTGAAGCCAGTCGCCAGGTACTTCCCCTGGAAACCAGGCGAGAACTTGTAGGCGATCGTTCCCGTGCCAGCAACCTCGAGGTTGCCGTCTGTTTCACTGGCAATGCGATTGAGTTCGCTCGTCACCTTGAGGATCGGCAGACCGGTTTTGGTTGCCACATCAGAAGCTGTAACGCGCCTTCCCAGCTCGTTGATCGCCTTAATGACTATCTGTTTTTCCTTGATGTCAGTAACCATTACTTGATACTTCCCAAAGCGCTGGCTGCTGTAATCATAGCGATTATTGCACAGATAAGCGATTCGCCAGCGATAGCACCGGAGGCAATTGGAATGACATAGAGTGATGCGGTTCGCTCTGAGACGCGCTCCCAGATCGTTGCAATCAGGGCACCAATGAAAAAGGACAAGCTGTTGGTAAAAGGTAGAACCCAGGACAAGCCTAATCCCATCGAAGATGGAATGAACCGTTTAACATTTTTCGGCGCATAGGTTTCAGCCACGGCCAGCACGATACCGAGAGCAGCACCGATCAACAATCCAGTTCTGGCCGTTGGCGGAATATAGTCAATTCCATGAACAAGGGCTTCTGCAACCGCTCTCCACATGTTTGCAGCGGGCGGACTGAATTTATCGAGAGCAGCTTTGTCAGGCACCATCAAATACCAGGCGGGCACAATCGCCAGCGTGCCGAAGAAAATCCCGATGAACTGCGCGATGAATTGGCGACGAGGATTGGCACCAAGCAGATATCCGCTCTTAAGATCGGTGAGCAAATCTGCAGAACTGGATGCAATATTTGCGGTCACGGAAGCTGCCATTAGGTTCGTCGTAATGTTGGAAGGCGCGAGCATGGCGTAAGTCAGCTGAGTAATTTTGCCCATCGCACCGATCGGAGTGATATCTGTTTCTCCCGTTGCTCTGCAAGCTACCAGTGCCAGGAAGAAGCTCATCACTACCGACAATAGCCCAAGAGGAATGGATATCTGGAATGCGATGAACTGCAACGCCACCATCAGAATAACGAGCGGGATCACGCCTATAACAAGCCATCGAATTGGCACTTCCACGCTGGCGAGCGGGTCGGCGCCACCTCCGGTTTTAGCCGCCTGTCGAACGGATCCGATGGCCTTGGCGATCGTTTTCCATTGCAGTGCAAAGGATGTGAGACCGGATGTGACAAGCATGGCTGTGCCGGTCCAGAGCGCCCATCCCTTGACAATACTTTTTGCTTCGACTTCACCCATGGCTACGATGTTCGGTCCAACCCAGAGATAGAGAATGAGTGAACCGATCAGCATGGATAGAGACACTCGCATGCCGACAATCATTCCAGCACCAATCAATAGCAAGCTTGGCGAAAAGCCGAATGCCGGCATCTGGGAGATATCCACGCCGCGGATCGTTGCTGCAAATGGAAATAGCTCCGGTATCTTGAGACCCATTTTGACCTGCCAGCCAAACGAGCCTTGCGTAAGAAAGCCGGTTAAAGCGCCGGTGAACAGCGATGCCACCAGACTGTACGCCTGTCTGATTGCTTCCTTCGACTTACCATAGAGACTCTTTAATGTCTCAGCAGCAGCCACGCCGCTGGGAAAGATCAACTTCTCACGATTGATCAGCTGGCGTTTCATTGGTACGGCAATAAACACACCAAGAGCCGCAGTAACAAAGGTCCAGGGTAGAACGATCTGCCAGCCAATGTGGTGCCCGGTGATCAATAAAAGCGCGCCGAAGGCTGTTCCAATCGTGGCACCAGTCGAATAACCGGCGGAAGAGGCCGTCGACTGCATGCAATTGTTTTCCAAAATCGTCATCTCGCTCACGCTGGGAGCGGCTAAGCGAATCGTTCGCCAGATGGTGAAGGAGAGCACACAAGCAGTGATCGCTACACCGAAAGACCAGCCCACTTTCAAGGTGGTGTAGAGATTGGAAATCGACATCAGGGCACCAAGAATGCCACCCATCATTACAGCCCTAAATGTGAGCTGTGGGACATTGTCTCCCTGGTAGACCGTCGTCAACCATATTCTTGTGTCTTCATCAAGCCCGGCATACTGATCGATGTTGTCTTCAGCTTCTGACGGGGTGGTATCAGTCCCACTAGGTTCTTGTTCGCTCATTGTCTCCTACTTTTACGGTCTGATCATGCAAAAACCTTCCGTCTCCAAGCCGCGCAAGGCTGTTGCGCCTGCCACTCGGGACATCGCTAATTGGAAGGCGGCCGTGCGTAAGTCGCAGTTGCAAGACTTCGCTACCGCTTTTACTTCGCTATACGCCTCTGCCATCATCGACTTCAATTCAGTATTGACGCGGTCGAGCTTCCAGCGAAACTGCTGAATGTTCTGCACCCACTCGAAGTAGCTCACTACCACGCCGCCGGCGTTTGCCAGGATATCAGGAAGAACAACAATTCCATTCTTGATGAAGTACTCATCAGCGTGTGGCGTAGTTGGACCGTTGGCGGCTTCAATAATGTATTTCGCCTTGACGTCCTTGGCGTTCTCTTCGGTGAGTACGCCACCAATTGCAGCCGGTATCAGAACATCGCATTCATGAATCAGCAGGTCCTCACTCCTCATGGGCTGTGCGCCCTCGAAGCCGACGACGGTTCCTCTAATCTGTGAGTGATGGATAAGAGCAGGTATGTCGATCCCATCCTTGTTCTCGATTGCACCTTGAGCATCGGAGATCGCCACCACCTTGCCACCAGCCTCATGGATAAACTTCGCAGTGAACGAACCCACATTGCCGAAGCCCTGAATAACGAAAGTTTGTTCCTGAATGTGTTTGCCTTCATCAGCAAGCAGCTCGTCGATTGCATAGAAAAGCCCCTGCCCTGTGGCCGCCTCTCTGCCTGCCGATCCACCCAGGTCGATCGGTTTGCCTGTCACCACCGCTGGTGTCCATCCATGATACTTGGAATATTGATCCACTATCCATGCCATTGTTTGAGCATTGGTTCCCATGTCTGGCGCCGGAATATCCAGATGAGGGCCGATTACGTCATGAACCTCATCCACAAACGATCTGGTCAGATTCTGCAGATCATGATGCGACAGCTGGTTGGGATCGCAATTGATACCACCTTTTGCGCCTCCATATGGAATATTGACAATCGCCGTCTTCCAGGTCATCAGAGAAGCGAGCGAGTTAACCTCGTCGGGATCCACCTCGGGATGGTAGCGAAGACCGCCCTTCATCGGACCCCGAGAAGAATCGTGCTGGACGCGAAAACCAGTGAAGCTGGCAATCTCCCCACTTTCCAGCTCGATTACGCACTCGACTCGAATTCCTCGCTTCGGCAACATCAGGACCTTTTCCAGTTGCGTACCGATGCCAAGCTCTCGCGATGCTTTCTTAGCGTAGTAATTGGTGGCTTCGAATGGGTTCATCAATATTCTCCAGTGCTACCTAAGACCAGGAAACATGAACTTTGTTTCAACA
>CAYTDR010000053.1:0-16095 GCA_964436185.1 uncultured Candidatus Obscuribacterales bacterium
CGAGCCCGCTCAGTCGACGCCGGCGGCTGGGCAGGGCGTACTGGCTATCCAGTGTCGTGCTGACGATGAAACGACAATTCGAATGCTGAAAGAATTGGACGAGCCCATAACACGCGCGGAAAGCGATGCTGAGCGCTCCTACCTGGCTGAGCTGGGTGGCGGTTGCTCGGTGCCGATTGGTATTCTAGCTCGTGCCAGCGGTGAGAAGCTTTTGCTTACTGGATGTATAGCCTCTCTCGATGGTGAGCGGATCTTCCGCAGCACCTTCGAAGGTGAGGTTGCCAGAGCGGCTGAAGCCGGTAAACGATTTGCCGAGATGATGGTGAAATCCGGTGCTGGAGCCGTAGTTGAGAGTTTGCGAGCCAGTGTGGCGAACATCTCGCCGCCCTGATGATCCGGGCGCGATTCCAGGTGAAAGGCGATGGCAGTGAAGCAACAATGCTGATGTCGGCTCCGAAGAGACTTACTAAAACGAGCTGAAATGACGAGACAAGATACTCTTAAGGGACTGAAGGTGCTGGTGACCAGAAGTTCTTCGCAGGCCCATGAGTTGTCCGCTCTTTTGCGCGATCATGGTGCCGAGCCCATCGAGGTAGCCCTAATCGAGCTTTCCAAGCCTGTTTCGTGGGAGGCGCTCGATAACGCCTTGCTGTCAATCTCAAGCTACGATTGGGTCGTGTTCGCCAGTATCAATGCGGTAAAAGCGGTGCTGGCGCGAGCAAACGAGAGGGGAGTCGATTTATCTAGAATAGCCGAAAGACGGATAGCAGCAATCGGTTCTTCGACTTCCGAGTATTTGAGGAGTCGTGGTATCGAAATCAGCTTTCAGCCGTCCTCTTTTGTTGCCGAGCAGTTTGTCGAGGAATTTCCCGGCAAGCCTGATCTCAGCGGTACCAGAATCTTGTGGCCCAGGACCAACGTCGGCAGAACTTTGATTGCGGACTCACTGAAAAGCTTCGGTGCTAACGTAGACACCGTCGAGGTTTATCGCACCGAACTGCCGGCAAACAGCGCGGAGCTTTCCAGGCAGATCACCGCCTTAATCGAGGAGCGATCGATTCAGTTAATTACGCTTGCCAGCGCCCAGACCTCCAGAAACCTGGCGAGTATACTGCGCATCGGTTTAAGCAGCCAATCTTCGCACAGGCAAGAAATGGAAGAGCACTCTGACGACCAAGCCTGTGCTGTCGAGATCGGGCAATTATTGTGTGATACCACACTTGCTACCATCGGCCCGATTACTTCCAAGTGCGCAGAACGTTATCTCAAGCCGGTTGCAATCGAGGCCCGCGAGCACACTCTTGCCGGGTTGGTGCAGGCGATTGTTGAGTGGTATCAAGCCAGGCTCTAATCATCGTTGGTGGTGAGATTGTGTCGTGTCACCTGATGCGATATCATGATCCCGTACTTGTCGATACGCTTGAGGTCTAACTGCATGAACGAGGACGAGCTCGATGCTTTCGTGAATGATGCTGTTGATTTCATGAATCAAGCTATCGCGAGTTGCAGTGAGATGTGGGATATTTCGTCCTATACTGAATTTGCCCTCAATCAAGATACCGGAATATTGTCGTTGAGTGGCCCTAACCCTCCAATAGGTTGTAGATTTCAGTTCGTCGGAACCTACCATACAGCTACGGGCGGCTGGCGCTGGTCCTGGGCCAATCCTACTCTAAACGATGAATGGAAAGGTCAAATGCAGGACGTCAAGAAATTTGGTGAAATGCACGGTGTCAAGCTGATTACCGAAGAAGCCTGGGAATGTGATACTGAGGATTCTGCCTGGTTTATGACTGCGATATCAACCAAGATTCTCAACGGCATTTCCGCCTATCGGGCACCGATGAACGAGACACTGTTCGTCTACGTGGTAGTTACTAGTGTTGATTGGCTCTAAGCGCTCACCAACAATAACTTTCATACCTTTTGCAATTGCTTGCACCAATACCAGAGCAGTTGGGGTACGATATGATTTGAGGATGCCCAGGGGTATGTCAGTTGGCAAGAATCTTACTCGTGGAAGATGACTATGTGCTCGCTAACACGTTGTTGGACTGGTTGGAGTTCAAAGGTTACGAAGCAGTGCATGTAGCCAATGGCAACGAGGCTTTAGAGAGAATGAAGGCGGAAACTTACGACATTATCGTGCTCGACTGGAATATACCTGGAATCACCGGCATCGAAGTTTGCACGAAGTATCGAGCATCGGGAGGAACACTGCCCGTTCTCATGCTCACCGGGCGTCAAGGCTCAACAGAAGAGAGTCAATGCAAAACGGCAGGAGCCACCAGGTATCTAGCTAAACCGTTTCAGCTCGATGAGCTGACGTCGCAGGTCCAGCAGTTATTAACCGTGGATATGCGCAATAAACCGTTGGAGTCCTAGAAAGAAGATAGAGTTGAATGCAAGACTGGTCCGACAAGATGCAAGCCAACCGAGCCCACTACATCTCTCGATGCATGGAGCGGCTGGCACCTATGGAAATGCACGTAAATCAGTTCGCATCCAGTCCCTGGGATTCGGACAACCTTAAGCAGCTCGGCGATCATTTTCATCAAATTGCCGGCAGTGCCGGAGTTTATAACATGCCTGAGCTGACTCCGATCGCGGAAGCGGGCGAGCGACTCTGTTTGCATATGTATGAGAATCCGCCTGATGACGTGATCGTCTACTGGAGAAATTTCCAGAAGATGGTATCGAATCTCAAGACGGTACTCGAGAAAGCTCAGCATGCAACCGGTGCTGGGCAGTCGGAAGGTGAGATGTATGCTGCCGCTGCCAGGCAATCATATCAATATGGTCAACAGTCCAGCGCACCGGATATGGAGTCACAAGAGAGCGAGGGTTCAGACGGCGCACCGCCATTATCTACCAGCTCGGCTCATCTGACCGTGACTGCCCCTGACAGGCCACCGCCGAGGGAGGCTCAAGATGCTGCTCGAGCTCAGGCTCTGGCACAAGCAAAGTCTCAAGCTATGGCCCAGGCAGCGCAAAGGGCGGCAGCGCAAGCCAGTCAATCCGCGACGACGCAGATTATGACCGGCAGTCCGCAGACTGCACCGGCTAAAGTACCAGCTGCCGCTTACCCAACTAACCCGCAAAGTGGTCAGGATGCCACCACAACACTGTACAGCCCGTCGGCCAGCCCTTATGGCGCCAATACCACGGGACCGGATGTCATCGTCGTCAGCACCAATCCTGCCGGGCTGAAAAGCATGTCTGCGTGCCTTCAGCGAGAGGGTATGCAAGTAAGACCCTGCGCGGGTTGGAACGAAGCTAAAGATGCAGTTTTGTCCAAGTTTCCCGATGGCATCGTAGTTTTCGTGCCACTGCAAGATGGTGATGGTTACAAGCTTATCGAAGGATGCCGATCTTTAGAGGCGGGTGATACTGCTTCGATCATTTTGGTCAGTGAAGAGCATGGTTTTCTCGATAAAATTGGTGCCATCAAATCCGGTGCCGATGCTTTCTTCGATTTGCCAGTGGAAGTCGACGTGGTCGTAGACAAGCTGCGATATCTGTTCGAGCGCGGCAAGCCGGAGCGCTATCGTATTCTGTCCGTCGAGGACGATCCCGATCAAGCGGCTTACATAATCTCCACCCTGGAGTCCGCTGGCTATCATGTGCTCTGGCAGCAAGAACCCAGAGCGTTCGAAGAGGCTCTCCTGACGTTCTGTCCCGATCTTTTGCTTCTCGATATCGTCATGGGCGACATCAGTGGTTATGACCTGGCCAAGTTCGTCCGGCAGAATGAGCGGTTCGCCGCTACACCGATACTGTTTCTCACCACGCAGAACCAGCTTTCCGCGCACATTGAAAGTGCCAAGGCCGGAGGCGACGACCATCTAATCAAGCCGGTCAGCCCGCAGCTGCTTGTTGCCACAATTGCCGGACGCCTGGAGCGCTACAGGATCTTCAAGAAACTCTTGAAGAACGACGGTTTGAGCCAGATTCTCAACCACAGTCACTTCATGGATTACGCACAACGATCCGTTGCCATCCGTTCCCACCGTTTCTCCCAGGTACTCACCGTATTTGATATCGACGATCTGAAGAGCGTCAACAACAGGTATGGCTTCGCGGTTGGAGACAGGACTATCGTCTCGCTGTCCCAGATGATCAAGAAAAAATACAGGCACACAGACATCATCGGACGAATCGGCGGAGACAAGATTGCTGTTCTGGACGACAGCTTGTCCGTTCAAGACAGTGTCAACGTCGCCCGTAGTTTGCTCGATCAGTTCGCCAATGTTCCTCATAAAGCTGAGGGTCAGGTTTTCAAAATCACAGCCAGCGCCGGTGTCTCTCATCTAACCAAGGAAGGAACATTGCAGGAGCTAGTCGTTCGGGTAAGCGATGCGCTCAGGCAAGCCAAGCAAATCGGCCGGAACCAGATCATGCGTGGTTGATGATTGGTCGTGCTTTGGATGAATGTGACAGACTCGAAATATTCCTGCTCGAACAGACGATGTTGTTCGGTTGCGGCTTTGATGGGAAAAACTCTGACTTGCTGCCAATTAACGGTCTTTAGTCGTTATTTATGAGCACTTGGCAACATTAAATCTATGCAACGTAGTTAGTACGAGCGAATGGAGCCTCTGTCACGATATATATTTTAGGGATTGATCAAACATGGCCTCTTTAGCAGAGATCTCTTCTTGCGACATGCAGCTCGTAATGAAGGAGTTTGAGTCTAACTGCCCCGGTGCATCCAAGAAAAGGAGAATGCATGCCACAGCTAACCAGGAATACCGAAGTAGAGACTGCTAAGAGCAAGAACGTATCCAGCGCTAACTTTCCCCATCTCCGGTTGCGTCGTCTGAGGGGCTCTCAAACGCTCCGAGACATGGTCAGAGAAACTCATCTGAGAAAAGAGCAGTTCATCTATCCGCTTTTCCTGGTGGAAGGCTCCGGAAAGAAGAAGCCAATCAAGTCTATGCCGGGAATCTGCCAGCAGTCGGTTGATAATGCTCTGCGCGAGACTGAGGAGGCGCTTGGAGAAGGCGTTAAGTCGGTCATCCTCTTTGGCATTCCGGACGCCAAGGACTCGCAGGCAAGTGGCGCCTGGGATGAAAACGGTATCATTCAACGCACGACCCGCGAAATCAAGAAACGATTTCCTGAAGTCGTCGTAGTCGCCGACACCTGCTTGTGCGAATACATGGATCATGGACATTGTGGCATCGTTTCGCCTGATGGCCGGGTTCTAAACGACCCCTCGCTCGAAGTATTGGCTCGCTCAGCCGTTTCCCAGGCGGCCGCCGGAGCTGATGTGATCGCTCCTTCAGATATGATGGATGGACGCATTGGTGCTATTCGTCTCGCCCTCGATGAAGCTGGTTTCCAGGATGTGCCGATCATGGCTTACAGCGCCAAGTTTGCCAGTAGCTTTTACGGACCGTTTCGCGATGCTGCTGAATCGGCGCCTCAGTTCGGCGATAGAAAGTCCTACCAGATGGACCCTGCCAACGGTCGGGAGGCTCTGAGAGAAATTGCCCTTGATGTGGAGGAAGGCGCTGACATTGTCATGATCAAGCCCGCTCTTCCCTATCTGGATGTCATCAAAGAGGCGCGAAGCCTATATAAACTTCCTATTGCCGCCTATAATGTTTCTGGAGAGTACGCAATGATCAAGGCAGCAGCAGAAAAGGGATGGCTCGACGAGAAGCGGGTGGTGACAGAGTGTTTGACATCCATCACTCGGGCTGGTGCTGATTTGATTATCACTTATCATGCTCGGGACATGGCTCGTTGGTTGACGGAAAGTTCGCTATGAAAAGGCTGGGCGTTACGACAGCTATAAGCCTGTGTGTTTCCAGGGTGACTCAGGTTAGAAAGAGGACTCCAATTCATGAAGACTAGCACTACGTATCAGATCAGCTTCGCAAATGCATTCGCGGATCTATATCTCGACAAGGAGAACGGTGAGTTCGCCTTAGATATACGTCGTCAGGAAGTAACCATCTATCTTAACCACACCCAATATCAGGCCATGGTCCTGTTGGTGCAACAAAGTCTCGAGGATGAGCAGTTCGTCGAATATCTCAATTGGGAGAAGGACCCTCTGCAGTGCGATGACAATCAGCTGTTCGAGGTGTGCGGTCCCGATCACATTGTGTGCATGGCATGTACTCCCAACTGTGAGCGCGTCAAGCTTACCTTCGATCTGGGAGTGGCTATCGATCTGTCTTTTGCCGATTTTCAGGGTCTTGCCGGTTTGATAAAAGAGGCACAGGCAGACCTGGAATGGCGACGCGAGCTGCTGCGCTGGAATATGTCGGACTCGGACAGTGACAGCAATTTCGCCACGGGCGCGCAAGACTGAGCTGTATATTTTGTTTAAAGCAAGCTGGGGTACCGATCGCGATGGGTTGGCACCGCGGCATTCTATGGTTGTATAAACAGTCTGCGTGTTGACCATTTACTGCTAGGAAGAAGACCCTCCAGATTTCTTCCTCTCTCTCATTCGGCGGCGCGCCTTGGACCTTGGTTTGTCTCTGTTTCGAATTTGCCGCCAGTGTTAGAGGGGGTTAAAGTCCTTGTCGGGACGGCGTTTCTGGAAATGCAGCGATGTCCTATTATCTTCAATTCAGGCAATATGGTGCCGTTCTCTTTATAATTCCAACCGCCGTGCTCGTTGTCGGACAGCTGCCTGACTGCCATGAGTAATGTTCTGCAATTTCCGGAAATTAACACAAATGGGTCCAAAGCGAGGCCAGATATGAATACCACCGTAGCCAAGTTGGATGAGAAAGAGCTGTCCGCTGTTGAAACGGAGTACAGAGACCGAATCTCTAGCAATCCAAAGGACGACGAGGCATACGTGAGGCTCGTTGAAATATGCTGGAAGTCAGGACGGAGGACGGAAGCGAAGGAACTCCTTTTTAAGGCGCTCAGCATTGACCCTAAAGCGGTAAGAATTTTGTTCGCTCTGGCTGAGTTGGCTATCGATGAAGGGCAGCTCGAGAATAGTATCGACTACATCAATGAAGTGCTTGAAATTAATCCGTCCGATGCCAGGGCACTTAGAGCCAAGGGCATTGTGGTGCGCGAATTGAGCAGATACGATGAGGCGATTGAGTATTTCAGCCGTTGGGCAGAGCTCCATCCACAAGTCGTCGATGCACGCATTGAAATCGGCCACACCTATTACATGCAGGGAAAAAATGAGCAAGCGCGTGAGCATTTTGAGATAGCGTTGGAGCTCGACCCTCAGTCGGCGCGGGTTCATAACTATCTGGCCATCCTGTTGCACTACAACGGTGAGTTGGAGGAATCAGAGCGGTTGTATAAAAGGGCGATAGAACTATTGCCAAACTGCTCCGACTTTTACAACAACTTTGGTCTTCTTCAGCGCGATCTCAAAAATACTGACGAAGAGATGGAGATGTATCGCAAGGCGCTCGACATAAATCCGCATAACGGCAATGCCCTCACGAATCTGGGCAGCACCTTGATGAGAAGAGGCGAGGTTGAGGAAGGGCTTTCGATAATGGCTAAAGCCCTAGAAGTGGCACCGAACAATGCCCACTACAGGTTTTTATACGCCAACGCTTTGTTCCGTCTCGAGCGATATACCGAAGCTAGAGAGGGCTATTTTGCCTGCTTGAAACTTAAGCCCGACCATCCCATTGCATTGAACGACCTTGGTGTCACGTATCAAGTTGAACGCAACTACGAAGAAGCGATGAAGCTTCATAAGAAAGCCCTGGAGATGAAACCATTTTATCCAGAGGCATTGATGAATGTGGCGGTGATTCACCAGGCCCAAGGAGATTTGGAGCGTTCGCTGGAGCTACTCGATCAAGTGATTGAGATTGCTCCAAACTATGTGGAGGCTCGATACAACAAAGGCAATATTCTACGCAAGGTGCGCAGGCATGCAGAGGCAGTCGAGAGCTATAAGAAAGCAATTGAGATCAATCCGAATTTCATTCTGAGCTACCACAACATGGCGAACGCCTTGAAAGAGCTGGGAAGGATCGATGAGGCATTTGAGATTGTTCGGCAAGGTTTGGAAATCAAAGACGACTATCCGGATCTGTACAACACTTTGGGCATCCTTTCTCACTTCGTCGGAGACATGAGACAATCGATTGTTGCTTATCAGCAAGCGATCGCGGTCGATCCGAAGTATGTAGAGGCCTACAACAACCTTGGTCTGGTGTTGCACAAGGCTAACAAATTTGCTGAATCAATCAAATGCTACGAGAAGGCCATAGAGTTGCGGCCTCGCTTTGCCGAGGCGTATAGCAATCTTGGCTTCCTGTACAACGAAGATAGTCTCTTCGACAAAGCGGTGGAAGCTTTCGGTAAAGCAATCGAGATCAAACCGGATCTGATCGAGGCGCATATCAATCAGAGCTTCTCTTTCATGCAGCTCGGATTTCTGGAGGAATCGCTGTCCAGTCACATGCGAGCCATGGAACTGAAAGCGAAGTTCATGGATATATCCGATCGAGTTCTTCAACTTTGTCGGTCAATGGTCGAACTCCGACGTATACCGATTCTGTATGAGTCAGAGAGCGAGATTCCAGTCTGCAGACAACACTACAGGCAGAACCTCCTTGATATGCTCGATCTGCTAGATAAAGGTCCGGAGCTGAATAGTGATGAGCTAGATGCGCTCCGACATCTGATTTTCTGCACTTCTAATTTTTACATCGCCTACCAGCAAGGTAATGATTCCGATCTTCAGGCCCTTTACTCTCGTCTTGTCACCAAGATACTGGAGCCGGAGATCAAGCCGTTCTTGACTCTTCCACCGCCGAAGAAACGAGCTGATCGTCGCATCCGCCTCGGGGTGGTGTCAGAGTTTCTCCGCGCCCACAACGGCTGTTACTGGTCGTACGATTGGTTGCGCAATCTGCCGCGCGATGACTATGAGCTGTTCTCGTATTCGGTCGACGGATTGACTGACCATTACACGAATAACTTTGCCACCATCAGTCAGTTCAAATGGTATCTATTCGGAGAAAAATCGTACCTCGGGGCACTCAAAGCCATGAGAGACGATGATCTCGACGTGCTCATCATCACTGACATCGGCATGGGTGTAGCGACAAGAGTGCTTTCGCTGGCCAGAGTGGCGCCTATTACCTGCACCGCCTGGGGTCATCCGGTGACGAGCGGTTCAGACAATGTCGATTTCTATCTCAGCAGCGATCTGATGGAGCCGGAAAACGGCGATGAGCACTACACTGAGAAGCTCGTCAGGCTGCCTAATGTCGGTCTCAATTTCCCATTTCCGGAACTGCCAGCAGAGGTGCCGACCAGAGCCCAGTTCGACTTGCCTGAAGGTAGACCCATATACGGTACCGTTCAATCGCTGTTTAAATACCTGCCGCAATATGACTTTATCTATCCTGAGATTGCCAAACGCGTTCCCGACGCGCTCTTCATCTTCGTAGCAGGCAAGGCGCCCGAAGTGAATAACGTGTTCGAACGACGCCTGCGAAAGGCCTTCGAGTCGCAGGGACTTTCTTACGAGAAATATGTCCAGATTATTCCCCGACTTTCTTTGCCGGATTTCCTGCAACTCTTGAGAGTCATCGATATCAACCTCGACAGTATCGGATGGACTGGCGGTATCACGACTATGCGCTCGTTGGCTGTCGACTGCCCAGTAGTCACGATTCCTGGTGAGTTTATGCGAGGACGTCATAGCTCGGCCATGCTCGAGATGATAGGAGTCAAAGAGCTTATTGCAAACTCTCTCGATGAATACATAGATATAGCCAGCAAGCTGGGAAGTGTCGAATACCGAAAACAAATGATCGAACGCATACAGCAGACCAAAGCAAAGCTGTTTGACGATGTGGAGTGTGTGAGATATCTCGACAAGTTCTTCAAGAGCGAAGTTGCCAAAGTTAGAGGGGAGCAGGATATCTATCCGGATGAAAGTGAACCGAGGACGGTATCACTGGACTCGACTATGTCTGCCACTGTGGGCAGTGCAAAGCCGGTTTGGGGAGATTCCGCAAATGTCTTCGGCAACTCCAGAGAAAACGGGTCGGCTGCCGGCACTGGCGACGATTCGTCCAGGAGCGGCGAAGGCAGCACGATGTTGGCGGGCACTGCCGGTGGTGCTACAGCGGAACCGGTATTGCGAACTCCAGCAGCGATGATGCTGGTAAAATGCGCTGCGGCTACCGAGGCGTTTCCATTCTTCTACCGCAAGGGCAGTTGCGATGAAGTCGTCATCGATCAGATTTTCCAAAAACACGATTACTCCCTGAAGAGATTGGCGATCAACGATAAGATCGAACAATATAGAAAAGCGCAGGAGGACAAAGGTCTGCGACCTTTCATCCTGGACATGGGAGCCAATATCGGAGCTGCTGCAGTCTGGTTTCAACAGGCTTATCTCGAATCCAAAGTGGTGTCTGTTGAGCCTGATGATGAGAATCACAAACTGCTGGTGCGAAACGCCGCCGGCTTGAATTGCCTGGCGATCAAAGGCGCTGGCGCCTCTAAGAAAGGCTTCGTCAATGTATGCGATCCCGGTCTGGGCGCATTCGGACTGAGAACGGAGCTGGTCAATGATGGCAGCGTCGAAACTTTCACCATACCGGAGCTTCTGGAAAAGGAGTGCACGAAAGGATACTTCCCATTCATCGCCAAAATCGATATCGAAGGCGCCGAGGAGGAGTTGTTCTCTCAAAATACCGACTGGATAGACCAGTTTCCAGTGCTCATAGTCGAGCTTCACGATTGGCTATTACCCGGAACGAACAACGCCAGGAATTTCCTCCAGTGTGTCTCGTCGAGAGCCAGAGACTTTGTCTACATCGGAGAGAACGTATTCTCTATCAGAACGCCGGTGGGCGACGATTAGTCGAATTATCGTCGTGCACTATCCGCGGAATACGTTCTGTAACTCTCTGCAGATGAGCTGCTGCTCACAATGTTGTTGATGTGCGAAAAAAAAACGAAAATTGAAACGACTGTTGCACAATCGAGATCGCCGTTATTAACACAACTTAAGCCCGTTCCAGCCGAAAGGGACTTGCTCAATATTTATTTGCGAATATACTTTTGTAAAGTGGAGTCTTTATCATCTCTTTAGTTTTTCGCGATCCATGCAGCAGACTTGATGCAATGTTCGCGAGGCACTTCGGCATCCCTGGCTAACTTGTCGTCTATACGCCCCTACTCACCTGAGCTAACCCACAGGAGGTTTTTTTCATGCGGGTTGAACTTATCTACACTCCTGGTTGCAGAACATATCTTCGTGCCCTTCATACGCTAGAGCTGGTAATAGCGGAAGAGAGACTACCTCTGCCTATCGAACTGGTAGAGGAAAGAGAGACGAAAATTCCCAAGCTGCGAATTGACGGGGTCGACGTACCTCGCGCTCTTCAATGCATAGACACTCTGCGCGAGACAATAAGCCAGAAATGGCAAGACATAACGTTAAGCCCACTGGGCGGACGTTAGCGATTAGCGGCTTCGACGAACACTTGAAGCACTCATAGATTTCATTCCCTCCATCCCAACTTGGAAGCAAGAGATAAGCCCGCAACTCGCGAGCTTATTTCTTTTTACGGATTTTCGGGTACGGGCCTGACACACCTGTGTCGTACTTAAGGATATGCTGTCTCTTCGCCGCTATCATTGACAACGACACTGATGGAGCAATATTCCAACACCGCGCGATGCTTTTCAACTCCCTTCAGTACGCTCTGTTTTTACCTCTGGTGGTCGCCATCTTCTGGCTGAGCCCGCAGAAATTCAGGGTGCCAATTCTTCTAATCGCCAGTTATCTCTTCTATATGAGCTGGCGGCCTATTTTTGTTCTGCTTATCCTTTTGCTTACGGTCGTCAACTTCTTCCTTGGCCGCCTCATTTCGAAGAGCACCGACCGGAAGAAAACCTGGCTGGCGGCGGGCGTCTCTTTGAACTTGCTGACGCTGGGATATTACAAGTACGCCTACTTTTTTGAGGATTTGGTCCGAGCCTCCTTCTCCCCGTTTGGAGTGTCGGTAGGACAAATTCCCTTCGACATCGTTCTGCCTCTGGCGATCTCATTCTTTGTTTTTGAGTTCATTCACTATATCTGTGACATCTACAGGGGATCGGAACCAATAAAGTCGTTCCTTTCCTTCGCGCTGTTCGCCAGTTTCTTTCCCACACAGATTGCCGGTCCGATTAAGCGGTTTCAGGACTTCATTCCTCAGTTCCTCAATCCGGCTAAGTTTTCCATGGAACACATCGATCGTGGTGTTCCACTTATACTCATGGGACTTTTCAAGAAAGTGCTCATCGCCGACAATCTAGCCTTCTTCGTTCAGGGTGGATACTCGCATCCCGAGCTGTTCTCAGGGCTCGATCTGTGGTTGTTTACCTACGCATTTGCTTTCCAGATCTACTTCGATTTCTCCGGTTACACTGACGTGGCGCGCGGCTCGGCCGCTCTCTTCGGCTACAAGGTGCCGGTGAATTTCAACCTGCCTTATCTGGCGGGAAACATATCGGAGTTCTGGCATCGCTGGCACATCTCTCTCTCCACCTGGTTGCGCGATTATCTCTTCATTCCACTGGGCGGCTCCCGTGGCAATCACTGGCAAACGGCTCGCAATCTGCTTCTTACCATGACCCTGGGTGGATTATGGCATGGTGCTGCGATGCATTATGTGCTCTGGGGAATCTATCATGGTGCCATGCTCGTTCTCCACAGAGAGTGCAAACGGTACAAAGAGTCGGTAGCATCGCTCTCAGCTTGGTTTGAAGGTCGTTTTGGCAAGGCATTTTCCGTATTGCTGACGTTCCATGTTGTTTGTCTTGGCTGGGTGTTGTTCCGGGCAGAAACTGCAAGCTCGGCGGGCTTGATACTATCCAAGATGCTTACTTTCGCTGAGGTGGCAAGTGGGAAATCGATGGTGGCAATGCTGTTGCCATCAATTAACTACCCGCTCATCTACTCGGCTATCTATCTACTACTGCCACTGCTTGCGGTGGCGCATGTCTTCATGGGGTGGGTCGACAAGTCCAGGCTGGTGCAGCGGTCTCCCTGGGGTTTGAAGGCTGCATGGTGTTTCGTGCTCATGTTCTTGATTCTTGTCTTTTCGCCGGACAAGTCACCTCGTTTCATTTACTTTCAGTTCTAATGGTGGCAACAATGAAAGTTGTTTTCGATAAACTGAAAAGGACAGCCCGGGTGTTGGCCGGCAGCTATGTAGTATGTGCGTTTCTGGCGCTGATCGTTTTCGACCTGGGAGCGAGATTGGCTGAAGAACTGTCACTCTGGCCGATCTCTCCTTACCAAACCGCGCATAGAAGTTGGATCTGGTGGAGTACTGTCGATTTCGTCAATCAAAAGAAGCCACCGGATGTAGTACTGCTGGGGTCATCGCTAATGATGGCGGCACTTCACGGAGGTGACGCCGCGCATCTCGATCAGCCGCAAAAGACAGCATTGCATAACCGCAGCCGTTTGTTCGAGTCGCTTCTCAGCGATAAGCTGCACAAACAAGTGAGCACCTTCGCCTTCGCCCAGGCGGGGGAGATGGCCTCTGATGCATATGTGATCGCGCGGACAATGCTTGCCGGAGAGAGGCGTCCTCGCGCCATTATATACGGTATCGCTCCAAGGGACTTCATGGACAATACCATTAGCAGTCCGGCTTCTAGCCAGGTGTTTAAATACATGGAGCGGGTGGGAGATCTCGCGGATCTGGGGATTCCTGCACGCCGTTCTTTCTGGGAGAGAGCAGAGTATCTGGGGACTCGTGCCAGCTTTATTTACGAGCACAGACCGGACTTCGTTCATGTTCAGCATGCGATGACCAAAGGAATTCTTGGCGGTCTGGGGATTAACGATCTGGATGCGGTGCATTCAATCTTTCACATTAGGAAGCAATCTCTGGCGGAACTGCCGGAGGACGCTGGTCCCGACGAGGTGATCATTCATCCGCCCGTCCGCGGTGCGCAACCGGAGTATACCGACAACTCCGCCGAATACAGATCGAGATATGCTGCCTTCAAGGAAAAGCAGTTCAAAGAGCAGCTCTCCTATCTGGAGCGGCTGCTAGCCCTGACGAGCGATCTGGGTATTGATGTTATTCTCGTCAACATGCCACTCACACCGGACAACGTGAAAATGATGCCGCCTGGGCTTTACGATCGGTATATGAAGAGCGTCGGATCGATTTCTCAAAAGTATCAGTCCAAGCTCATTGATCTCAACGCTAGCGGAGAGTTTCCGCAAAAATACTTTTACGACACGGTGCACCTTAACGCTAATGGTGGCAAGCAGTTCTTCGAGATTCTCACTCGGCAGCTGTTCAACGATTCGAGTGTTGCTTCTACCATGCAGAAAATTGCACAGTAGAATTATTTTTCCAATCCTCGTGCTTTTAGAACTCTTTGGAGTTGCTCCGTTCTCCTTGTGTGTACGGCCAGCTTCATTGATAGTCCGTGCTTTTCAGCATTCTGACAAGCCAGTCCCTGATACTCTAGGGCCAGTTCGATATTACCTTCTGCTATTGCGCAGCCGGCAAGGAGACCGTAACTGTCCACCAGAAAGTTGGCAACTTGGTTGTCGATCTTCTGGACTTCTAAAATCGAGACAGCTTTTTTAGCCAGAGTCATCGCTCGATCGTGGTTCTTAAGCAACCATTCCGCAGTGGCCAGTTGTTCCAGTGCAAACGCATAGGTCGAACGATACTGCTTGTCGCCCGAGACAAGAGGAAGTAATCTCTTTACGACTTTCTTGGCCTGCTCCGGTTCGTTCCCGGCGAGGTAATAGCTTGCTAGCCGAAGCAAATGATTCCGATAGACGGCCGGCGCAGTCTTATGTAGAGTTCTTGATACCAGGACTACCTTCTCCTGTAGTTCGGCCGCTTTCTCTAATTGACCGAGCTTGTGCAAACACTCAGAAAGCCGCTCGTAAATTTCTATTGCTTCCACCGGTGGTGCCTCAAATTTTGGGTCGAGCACCGCAATTCGGAGATCTTTACAAAGGTTGCTGGCCTGTGCTGTTTTGCCTATTCTGACTAAGTCCAGGGCGTCGTAGGCACCGTACTTCAAATACTCTGTGCTGCGGGTGCCGTATAGCTTACAGGCTCTGTCGCGTGCCTCTCTAATGGCGGTTTCTGCTTCCTGGGGGGTCATGCTTTCTCGATTTTCAAAATACTTGCGCGCCAGACTATCGACCATATTAGCTCTCGAGCCGAGTTCGCTCCAGGCTGAGAATGCCTCCGATCGCACTGCGATTGATTGTTTGTGTTCTCCGACTTTGGCCAGAGCACTGGCATAGAGACTAAGAGCATTGGCCAGATAGGCTGTGTGTCCGGATGCCCTGGCAGTTTTGATTGCCTGCAGAAAGTATGGCTTTGCTTCACTTTCTTGATTGAGGTTGCTAAGGCAATTTGCAATGTGGCAGCAATACCGTGACACAAATGGGCTGTTCTCTCCTTCTGTCTCCCGTGTCTTCTGCAAACAGATTGTTAATGGCAGCAGAGCCTTTTTGTCTCGATTGTTCCTGATAAAGTTCTCCGCCAAACTATGTTGGTTTTGAAGCACCGCTTCGTAAGGCTCGAAGGAACAGGTCGGTCTCGCTTTCATAAGCTTCTTCAAGAGCCTTTCTGTAACGAGGGTTTTGCCTAGTCTGATTCTCGCCAAACCTGGCAGCCGGTTGACCAGATTTTCTACTCCTGAATCTGTAATAGCGGTGTGTCGCAAATCCAGACTGGCAAGCATGGGAAGCCCGTAAAGCTTCGATAACGAATGGTCCGTGATTTTTGTATTGTCTAGACTCAGAGTTTGAAGATTCCTGAGTTTTGAAATGTTTTCCAGAGTCGTGACCTTCGTGCCGGCCAGGTCGAGCATCGTTAGCTGCTTCATTCTACCGACAGACGCGAGATCGGCATCAGTAAGATTCGAGTTTGCCATTCTCAGGTCAATCAGATCGGGGAGGGCCATTAGATTGACGAACGCTTTTGGAGATAAGTCAGTATTGTAGAGAGAGAGTATTCTCAGATTCTTGAAGATGGGTATGAACTCGAGCGTCTTCACTCTTGTATCACCTAGATCAAATTCGAGGACGTTGGAGTTTTCGAAGTATTTAAGGATTTTGTCGGTTGCGTTGGTTTC
>CAYTDR010000054.1:0-13947 GCA_964436185.1 uncultured Candidatus Obscuribacterales bacterium
AGCACGCGATCCAGACTGCCAATTTCGTCATGCCCTCTTTGCACCGGTAGCAGTGTCTCTCCGGCGGCCAGGCGGTTGCTGTTGTCAATCAAGGCAGCGAGCCGACGATTGATGCTTTTGCTGTAGTAGACAACTAACCCCAGACAGAGTGCGGCGTTGATCGGCAAGGCTAGCGCCACCATTTTCGATACCAATTGGTTCCAATAGGCAATGTTGACCCGGCTCTCTCTCTGAACTTTCTCCAGATCAAGAACAAGGTTTCTTCTGCAAAAAGCCTCATAGGCGAAAACCGCGCCCAGTTGACGCAGAATACCTTTATGATGGATCAAACTGGCGCCCGTTTCAGACACCTCAGTGTACTCATCGATCGCCTCAATCAAGTCGAAAAGGCGCTGGGTAGTCGCACCCCATCGTCGTTCTTTTTCAAGTAAGTCTCCAAATGGGCGCATTAACTTGTCTAGACGCTGAAAGTGCCTTTCTCTCGCTTTCGACAGTGCGCGATATCGCTTCTCGGCTCTTCCCCTGAACGCATCCACCGGCATCGTTCGAATCGATTCATTGATCGCCAGGCCGATCGTCTGCACTTCGAAAAGTATCTTGTTAGATCTCGTTTCGCGTTTGGCTTGCTCCTGAGATTGATAGAGCATGAAGCCGACGGAGGAAAGAAAAACGAGCGCGGCCGTTGTGGGCAGGGCGATTAGAATCAGCGCCCTCTGGGAAATTGTCAGTTCGCCCACTCTTGCCATCAGTCCTCAACCGGAATGCTAAACCAAAACGTGCTACCCTCGCCCACTTCGCTGTCGACGCCAATCTTACCTTTGTGCGCCTCGATGATTGATTTGCAAATGGCGAGACCGAGACCTGATCCTTTTTTCTCGGTACGATCGGCTGTCTCTACCTGTTTAAAGCGATCGAAGATTGACTGCTGGTGCGATAAGGGAATGCCTTTGCCCTGATCACGCACACTTACTCGAACCGCGCTCTCCAACTCCTCGACGGCGATGGTAATAGTGCCTCCCGGCAGTGAGAATTTGATCGCATTGGCGAGAAGATTAACTACTACCTGAACCAATCTGCCTGAGTCTGCGACTGCCTCACAGGGTGCAAGCTCGGTGTGAATGACAATCCCACTCTTCTCCGCGAGATATCCGACTGAGCTGACGGCCTGCAATACCACAGTTTCCAGGCTGGTAATCTCTCGACTTATCTCCAAACCTCCGTCCGTCTCCAGCTTTTCCAGATCCAGCAGATCGTTGACCAGGGCAAGCAGACGTTCTGCCTCCTTCTCCATCATCATTACTTTGCTTCGACCATTTTCGTTCAGCTCGCCCAGTGCTCCATCTTTGAAAAGCTGGCAGGTGACGGCGAGCGTCGTAAGCGGTGCTCTCAGATCATGCGAGACCATGGCGACAAGCTCTTGTTTCATCTTCTCCGCTTCGTGCCTGACCGAATTATCGCAAACCACCAGCAGTATTTTTCGTTGTCCATGAAAGTAGAAGTCGCTCGCCACTAACTGCGTGGGGAACTCCGAGCCATCTCCTCTTTGCGTCATCAGCTCGACCGGATCTCCGGCGATCAGATCCTGAAGGAGATTTGCAGACTGCTCATCTTCACCTAGCAAAGAATCCGGCAAGAGAGAGAGCAGGGGCTTGCCGACGATGGTGCCGGGATCATATCTTAAAAGCGCTTCCGTGGTTTGGTTTGCCACATCGATGTTCTCGTTCTCATCAGCAATTACCAGTCCGACTGGAATACTGTTCATGATCAGATTGACCTGAGCTTCGCTATCTTGCAGAAGATCTTCTTGGCGCCTGCGTTTGGTGATGTCGTGAGCAACACAAAAGAAAAGCTTTTGCGGTGAAGACCAATAGATCGACCAGAGAATGTTAACCAGCGTACCGTCCTTTCGTTTCACCCGATTCTCGAAAACGGCTTCCGTCTGCTGGGTCTGGCACAATCGCATCGACTCCTGAGTGGACTCTATATCATCTTTGAGTATGATGTCCGCCATGTACCTGCCTAGCAGTTCATCTGCTTCGTACTGCCAGACTCTGCCAGAAGCTGGATTCATGGTGGTAAATTTAGTGGCGGAATCGATCGTGCAGATCACGTCGAGAGCATTGTCAGCAATGGCCTTTTCTTTTCTTTGCTGTCTTTTGAGCTTAGCTGCGGTGCTGTGAAATATCGCCTCGAGTTCAGCGATTTCGTCTTGCCCTCCGACGGCTGGGCTAAGTGGTTGATGAGCTGCCAAACGCACGGAGTTGTCGAGTATGACGTTCAATCTTCGGCTCATATTCCGCCCAAAAAACATCACGCCAAGAATACCGAAGCCGGCGGACGAAACCAGGCCCGCACTCAGTACCACAAGAATAATTGTGCTCCACTGCTCGGCAGAGATCAAAGTCGGTTTCTGCCTGGCCTTGAGCTCTCTGCTGAAGATCTCTCGCGTGCGATAATGACGGGCAGAGTTGCTTTGCGCCCGAAGTAAAATTGCCGATAGCTCGAACGGTCTTATCTCACGGGATACGCTCGACAGTCGAAGCTCTGTTATCACCGCGACAAAGGTCGCTACGTCCTTCTTCATTATCAAGACTTGCTTCTTCAATGCCGGATCGTCGCCCACATACCGCTCCAGTTCCTTGAACTGTTCATTGACGTCTCGGGAGAGCTGGAGAATCCGTTGTCTACTGGAATCCCCCTTGTCCCAAACAGCATTTGAAGCAACTGCTGTCGCCATGCTGTCCGATAGTAGAAACTGAACCTTGTTGAGGCAGAAGAGAATGCGCTTGATATGCGCCTCTGACTCCGCCTGTTCCTGAGCGCTCAACAGCATCCCCCACATCAAGACCAGGAACAACGATCCGATGACGAGCGGAAGAGAAACCAGAATGATGCCTTTCTGCAGCGTCTTGATGTCTTCAGCTTTGGGAAGCATTACCGAAAAACGCCTACGAGTGTGACTGCCCATGAATAGGTCAATGCATAGTTTACCAGGTGATCCTCGGGACGCTATAATCAAACGGAGAGATCGCCTGGGCGTCTCAGCGCTCATCGGTCACTTCAATCTGTCTCTCCTCCATAGTCAACAATCTCCACCCTGAATGAGCGCATTCACCAGACGAGCTCTCTTTTCCCTCCTTCTGGCAGGCAGCCTTTCGCTTCCGGGGCACCAGGTCGATGGCAAAACGGAAAAATGGTGGCGGTTGGCGGATCAGGTCGAAGCTATGCGCCTGGTCGATGCGCATAAGGCACTGCCCATCGCGCATGAAGCACTCAGCGAGGCTCACAAGCTGGGAGTCGACTATCCACTCTATAGCGAGAGCTTACGAACAATTAGCGCACTCTATCTGGCAAATGGGGAACTCGAGCGAGCACAACCCTACCTCATGGAAGACTACAAACTTCTCAGTAAACTCGGAAAAGACTATTACGGATTGGACTTTGATCTCTTCCACCTGGCAGTCATCCAAGAAGTAAACGGCAACCTCTCGCAGGCGGAAAAGCTCCTGAAACAGGCTTTTGACGCCAGTCATAGCTATGAGAAGGATGATCCTTCGACAGCACGAATCCTGGCGCATTTGTCCGCGGTGGAATTCGCCAGAGGAGCAACAACTGAGGGCAATCAGTATCTGAAACTACTGCGTGAGGATCTGCTAAGTCAAAAGACTCACCAGATACTCATCGAGGAGGTCAACGGGATAAAAAGTGACCTCTACCGATTTCGAGGCAAGATTGAAAACAAAGCTCCGCAGCTCAATGTTGCATACGACAAGATCCTCACCCAACTGTACGCAATGACCTTGCGGGCTAACAGTCGGGCAAGACATCAATGAACTACCTGGACACTCCCTATTTGGCGAGCGGTGGCATTATCGGCTGATCGACGATGTGAATGATTCCGTTAGAGCAGATAATATCTGCCTTCTTCACTTTCGCTTTATCGACGAATAGATCGTCTTCATCCTTGTCATTCTTCTTGACGGAGATTCGGATCGCATGACCTTCCATCGAGCCGACAGATTTTAGCGACTTCAAGAACGTGGAATCCATTCGAGACTTATTTACCACCTGATATGACAGAACCTGAGCCAGCTTCTTCTTGTTCTCGAACAGACTTGTTTGATCCGCCTGATTGATCTTTGCCCAAGCCTTATCGTCAGCGGCGAAAACGGTGAAGGGGCCTTTGCCTTTCAACTTGTTATCCAGATCATAGGCTATCTGCAGACCCGACAGCATCTTATGGAAACGCCCTTCCTTTCTCAAGGTGTTGATGATGTCTTGAGTTTCGGCTGTAGACATTTTGCCGGTAACTGTTTGATCCCCTGCCTGAACGGATGAGACGCTGGCCATCAGCATTGCCAGGCAAGCCAATTGCAGACCAAGACGCATACGCATTCTCCAATTCATGGTTTAATCACCCCATTCAACAGCTACATATAACTCTTAGCGCGTTCCTCCCTGGCAAATGCCGATGAGATGGGGATGGACAGCTTTCGAGCAGGTATCTGCGGTAATCGGAGATCCCAAAACCACTGCTGTGAGGACTTTTGCGGCGCTCGTTGCCGTCGGCATGGACGGCTTCACTTTCGGGTATATAACTAAAGCGTCGTCCAACCGTAGCTCGCGTTCGCACATTCGAAGTGTTTCCCAGGCGAAAGCATGTTAAGCGGTCGACAAACAGCAAGTGAAACAGTCGCCAAAGGCGTTTAAATAGCTTAGGTGAGGCGGAATCCGGACCAATCAATGAGTCTTCCTCAGCACGATACGGAGCCCGCCGAACTCGAATTAGATTCGAGTAAATTTCCCTGCGAGCGCTATCGACCAATCCGCAAACTCGGGCACGGCGCCGCTGGCGCAGTTTATCTCTGCCGAGACAGCGTTCTGAAAAAGAAGGTCGCCATTAAAACTCTCCACTGTCTCGATGCTGAACAACTGATTGCATTCCAAGTAGAAGCCAGAGCGACAAGTCAACTCACTCACCCGGGCATTGTCTCAGCTCTCGATTTTGGTGCCACCGACAGTGGTGCGCCATATCTGGTAATGGACTACGTGGAAGGCCAGAGTCTGGAGCAGAGGCTGGCTGCAGGGGCTCTACCGATTGGAGAGATAATTCAACTGTCGATCTCGATAGCCGAGGCTCTCGATTATGCACACCAGAGACACGTCTACCATCGGGATATTAAACCCAGCAATGTTCTATTGGTTAGAGATCCTAACGGCGACTTGCACGCTCGCATAATCGACTTCGGCGTGGCTCGAATCAAGGAATCTACCGGAGCGACGACAAATTTTCAGGGTCGTACCCTTGCCGGCACACCTGCCTATATGTCTCCTGATACCGTACTTGGCTACCCCTATGATGCCGCCTCGGAAGTCTATTCACTGGCATGCGTGATGTTCGAAGCGCTCGAAGGACACCCGCCCTATAGCGGAGAAAACGCACTGTCCATAGTGCATAGTCACGCTGAGTCTCCCGTGCCGGATATCTCCAACGAGGATGCACCCGATGGGCTTGTCAGATTGGTGTCCAGAATGCTCGCCAAATCAAAGGGCGAACGACCTGCCACAATGCAAGCAGTTTTCGCTGAACTCCGCTCTATTGCAGAGGAAGACGATTTGGCGACGAAAGTAGCCGACACTCCAACCTCGAAAACACCTCCAAACAAGAGTGGCTTCCTTGCGATCATCCTTGCGGCTCTGTATCTAACTTTAGCTCTGCTTGCGGTATTGGTCGTCACAAGTAGTTGGTTCACAAATCCTCTGGTCACAAACAATGTAGAGAAGCATGACTCACCCGAATCCATCAAACAATCATCCGCGGCGAACTCGTTCGACTTATCAGGAGCTCTCAAGATTAGGAGGTCCGGGACAAGACTAAAACTGAAAGAAAACGAACTCACTGATGATCAACTGCCCAAACTTTTGAGCCCCGATATCGAAGACCTGGATCTTGAAGACAATCACATAACTGCCAGGGGGCTTCGCCATCTCGACGGACTCAAGCTCCATACGCTTGTTCTTTCATCCAACCCTGTGGACAACGTTAGCAATCTGTCTAGTCAGACGGAGCTCGTACGTCTGGAGTTGGAGAATACGCACATTACCGACGAATCACTGCTCTCGTTGAAGGTGCTTCCGAAGCTGTCTGCACTCAATCTTTCTCAAACTGGAATCACGAATCGCGCCATTCCGAATCTTCTACATTCCGCCAAACTAGTTTCGCTGCTCAACCTATCGAACACAGCCATCACCGATAGAGCCATCAAGGATCTGGAGTCGCACAAGTCTCTCAGATTGCTAGACGTTTCGTACACCAACATTACAACAAAGGCGCTGGCGAGCCTGAGCAAGCTCCATGATTTAGGGATACTGGGATTGAGCGGCTGCAACAATATAGATTGGAGCAAGCTCCACACTCTTTCAAACCTCGTCCACCTGCGTGAACTCAAACTCAAATTTACGGATGTTACGGTGCCTGACCTGGAATGGATAAAAGGCTGCAAGAACATGGTTAAAGTAGATTTGAGCAGTTGCGGGAAAATCTCCCCTACCGACTTGCAACCGCTGGTAGACGCAATGCCCAAATGCAAGTTCTATCACTTTACACAGCAAGAGCTGATGGACAACTGAGGTCAGTACCACCTCATCTGCATCACAGTCAGTGGGCTCGAATAGTCGTCAGTCCAAGGACGACGCATGCACCGTCCGATCTGGTTGAATTTGTACTTCTTCTTCAGCATATCGTTTACGTCTTTGCTCTTTGTTAGAATCACCCACACCGCGGCAATATTGTTATGTGCCACCTTGAATTTCCACAAGCAGTTCAGGTGCACTTCATCCGCGACCGTGGCAATAATCGGACGGAGGTCAAAGAAACGGTTCGAGACATGCACCGCGATGACACCATCATCCTTGAGTTTCTTTGCATACATAGCCATTGCTTCCTTCGTGATCAAGTGCGTAGGAATAGAATCGGAGTTGTAGGCATCAAGCACGATCATGCGAAAGAATTTGTCCTCTTCCTGCTGCATTCCGAGCCGACCGTCACCCTGCACTACGTCGATCTTCACCTTGCGATTGTGCGCGCGCATCAGATACGAAAAATAGAACGGATTAGCAGCAAGGCTGATAACATCTTGATCGATCTCATAGAAAACGATCATCTGCTCGGGTTTCATGTAGTAGGCTAGCTCGCCGGCTCCCATCCCCACCACTCCCAGCGGTTCGAGATTCTTTGCTTTCTTGTCTCCGTAGATCTCCATTAAGGTCTCACCGATGATACCATCGCGAGTATAGTAAGCGGTCGGAAGTCCACGCAGCACCGGATCCACGTACTCCGAGCCATGGCGCGTAACTCCGTTGAGCAGCGTAATTTCCGTGTCTACTTTGATCATTTTGGTTCCGAAGAAGTTCCGGCATTTATAGACAACCCAAGTAAACGGATTGCAGAAGCTGAGCAGAACATAGAAACATATGGCGCTCAGACCCCAGCGCGCTTGAGCAGCATTACGCGCGAGAATGAAGGTCACGATCAACGGAATAATGAACATCGTACCCAGATACATCAAATCCGCAGTGATGACACTGGACTCTGGTAGCACTACTTTCTGGCAGCCTTTCGATCCGAGAAATGCAACAGAAAGGACGACAATCACGATCACGGGGGAAATCCACTTGCTGGTCGTAGCAGCGTAAGGTTTCCTCTTCAGGAACCGCGGATAGCTGAACAGGGTCACAGCCGTAAACGACAGCATGAGAGGGTACTCGAGCAGCTCCTTGAACACCACTGGCGCTACCAGTGTATTCAGACAACTTCCTAATAAACCACCAAAGGACAAAGCCAGGTAGAAGTTTGTCAGATACTTCGGATGAGGTCTTTCCAGAGCAAGCGTGCCGTGGCAGCCCATGCACAAGACAAACAGGCAGATGTAATGCACCAACACGATTCCCGGCTGCACCACCGGTAATGACAGCGGTGCTATGGCGACGATAGGTGTTATGGCACGAAACCAACGCAATATGCCGTTGGGAATCCTGGAAAAAGCAATCATGAAAGTAGATAGATAGATTGCCAGAGGTATCACCCACAAAAGCGGGAAGGAGGTGAGCTCCTGGGTGACGAACGTGGTTACGCCAAGCATTAGGCTGGAGGGCAGCAAGGAAAGCAGCAACCATCGACCGTATTGTAAGGTCGTCGGTGGAGTGATCTCGCTTTGCGTCACCTCTAACGGTGGCACGGAGATTCCATCGTCTTGCGATTTTGTCGATATTGTTTGCGCTGAACCGCCGACGGGAAGCTCCTCCTCGGGTATGGAGGGTGAACAGTCGCCTTGAGGATCGTCGTCCGATGGCGCAGACTGCGAAGCATCGCTCCGCGAATCCTCCGCAGCCATCTGTTGACTCTCAGATTCGCCTGCTGTGCTCTCTTGTTTAAATTGTTCGATTGGCGTGTTGCTATTTTGCTGCAACAAGCTCTCGCTGCGTTCTTTATCCTCGGACTCTTCTGCCGCGTCCGACTCGAGCGCGGCCGGCATCTGCGCCATGCCGGTCATGCTCATGCGCGCCGCCTGTTCCTTCAGTCGTCGCTTAGCTTTCCTGGACTTCTTACCTTCCTGTCCTGGTTTCTGCGCAGTGGATACGAGCGAATCTGCGACATCGTCTGCGGACGCGCCTGCCGCATTTTCGATTTCGTTGTCATCACCAATGATACCATCTTGCTGCGGCTCCGCAGACTGAGACTCTTGCACTTCGTGAATTTCATCCGGTCGACTGCCACCGCCAGCACTACCACTATCGTTCTCGTACTGGCGACCGGCAATTGCGTTCCCTTCTTCTTCAGTACTCGTTTTCGCAGAATGGTTGCCAGGTTTTGCGTTTTTAATCGTGGAGCGATATTCGCCCAGCCTGTCATCGCTGACATTCAGCAGAACAGAGCGAGAACTAAAAACTATTCGCCCACATTGCGTAATGATGCAAGCATAAATGATGTAAAGGACAGACAGTAGCTCGAGCTGCTGGTTCAATCCGAAGGCTGGCTCGAAGAAAAACGGATATGCAATCAGACCGATCATGGACCCACAGTTGCTCGCGGCATACAGAAAGTAAGGATCCGAAGCCAACCAGGAATCGGTCCGGCTATACCATTTCTGCATTAGTGGCGTAGTCGTCGTAGTGACAAAGAATACAGCGCCAACGGACGATAAGAGCGAGGTCAAAAGCCAGAGAGTGGGATCTTGTCCTTCAGTCGGCACTGTCGCGGGCTTTCTCAATGGAAGCGTGAAGATGGGCAGCCAAACTACAGCCGTGTGGATGAGGACCTGGAGCTTAGGAGGTACACGCGTGCTTAATGCGTGGGCGTATAGATAGCCTGCCAAAAGCGTAAATTGAAAAAAGAGCACACAGGCATTCCAGACGTTCGGTGTTCCACCGAGAACCGGCAGAAAGCTCTTACCGATTATCGGTTCGAGCAAGAACATGGTCATCGATGCAACCAATATGCTTAGCGTATAGAAGGCCACCGCAAGGACTTGGTTCACTCGATGAACTACCTGATAGAACTGAACGTTAAGGAGAATATACTATAAGCATTACAAGGTCTAGATGTGGCGATACGCACGATGGCGTACCGACAGCCCCCTTCATCATGGCAAACCGCACAGTTGCCAAGCGATTCAATATCAGAAGTGTTTTTTCACCCGTTCGTGACCTGATCCCCAAAAGCATGCTGCTATCAGGAATAGGTGGCTTCCGCCCAGACCTGAAGCGAAGTCGGGATTCGAGCCCATTTGGGTATAGATATATAAGCCTCTCAACTTAATGGCGATGGCGTTTACACAAGACTCTTTATGTCTCGATCGTGCAATTTATACCTGGACAGGATTGAGTAAGCAGCCTGCCAAATGAATCAAAATCGCACAAGACATGTAGGCAAACCAACTTACCATGTCAGATAACGAAAGGAAGCCACTGCCGGCAGAGCCGGACGATCAAGACGTCAGTATCGCTGATACTACACACGATACTACGCTCGATCTGTCATCCTCGCGCCTGTATGGAAGCAGTGTAGACGACACTGCCGACGACGAGGAAGAATGGCCGGACAGTTCCGACGCAGTAAATGAAAGCGAGCCCGAGCCTTTTGACGAAGTATATGCGGAACTTGACAAAGAACTACAACCGCTGACTCCGACTTCTCGCACCCGGCATGCGACACAGGCCCCGGCGATAGACGGAGCAGCAAGCCAGGATCAAACGTTGTTCTCGTTCGATGCCCAAGGGCTATACGACGATGATACAAGGCAGCAATTGGCTATTGCTGCCTCTCTAACAGGTCTCTCTCTCTTGCAGCTACTAGCCGCAAAATTTGATACCACTTCCGACCCTAAGTCCTCGGAAGCCGATCAACCAGCAAAGCCGCCGAAAGGTGCAGCCGATGCAGATGGAGCAGCCCCAAGAAGAAACTCTGAAGAGACATACAGGTCCTCGGGACCGGCCAGCGCTAATGCAGATACGCCCAGGCCACCCGTCGCGAGCGAACAGTCAGCTACGTCCGACCATGGTCGCAGTGCCGCGGAGAACACACCCGGCGAGGAACCGACCGTGGGCGAGAACACACCAGCTACATCACCCGACGAAGTGACCACCACTGAGCCTCGGGCACGAGCCGAAAGGGCGAGTCGCCCCCCGCTGACAAGTCAGGACGTCCGGTCCATCAACGAGGAATTCAGGACATATACAGCGGCAGAACGACAGGCAATCGAATCAGATTTGCGCGATCAAATAATAGAGGCAAGAAATGGAAACCTGGCTCCTCGCTGGCTCGAAGGGCGTCAAAAAGCAAAGGAGATTCTCTTGCCGGTAGCAGAAGCAGCCGCTCGCAAACTTGGACTTCCCGACGGGTTGCTCACGACCGACAGTTTCGATATCTCACTCGATGACACTGTAGACGGCGCATTCAGCAATACCGACGTCAAGATCGAAGTGAGCCTGTACACCTCTGATGCCGCAAATACCGTCGAGCACGAAGTGAGACACTTCAAGCTGGCACTCGATAGGACGGCGCTGAAAGCCGCGAGCCCGGAAGCATACAGTCAATTGGTCTCCGAAGAGGTTCTTCGCGGAGTCGGCAGTGGAGGCATGCGAGTCTTTGGTCTAGATCCACAGGTTAATCCTCGATTCAACAATCCCGAAGCCATCAGGGAAATGAGAACTCTTGTCGAGGAGGTGTTGAAAAATCCTGAGCTGAACAAACTCGGTCGACCACAACTGCAAATCTGGCTGGAGTCGAGAACAGTACCAGATTCGGTGACTCAGGAGCTTGGCTCGGTGAGAACGGTCGCCAGCGAAATCCATGCACATGTTCGGCATTGGCAGAGTGTGATGTTAGATTATGTGTCCCCGGCAAACCTCTCACCATCGCAACGAGATTATGTTGATCGAAAGTCCGCTGAATTCCGGACTCGTTCTCCGTCAGGCGCTCTGGCAGATTCGCCGGAAGTACGGAGCCTTATGCGTGGCGTATCAGGAGACGCAGTCGGCGCAGCAAAAGAGGAAAGCTATTATCAGTTCTCTCGCGAGGAAATCCGCGCCAGAAGGTTCGAGCTAACAAGAGAACTCTCCCGCTGGCTCGCCGATGATCCGGAGCGGCAAGACGAGGCACGGATACAAAAGAACCTGGATGGCATCCGATTGGGAAATCTACAGGAAGCGCTGCTCGTCGAGCTCGACAAGATGAGCCGTGGAGTGAGCGACGAGCGGACAGCCGAGAATGCACGGAACCTGGCACTGGAAGTTTTAGAAACGCTTCCCACATTTGCGCAAGGCGGATCAAAAGCCAGTGACGACACAGTCAGATTCATGTTGGACATGGGTGTCCTTACTCTCGACGACCTGGAGGAGACACCATATCGGCATCTGATTCTCAGGGAGATTCTTGAATCAGGCAAAAAAATGAAGGCCGAGGCCGATCAACGCCTGACGTTCACATCCGAAGATGCAATGGCCGAGACCATGCGTTGCGTGATGAATGGAACGATCCGGACGGATTTGGTCAAGGAGAGACGAACGACGGAGTTTGGCGAAGCTGAATATGTATTGAAGGAACCAGCTACGGCTCTCTATTCGTCCGAACAACTTGTAAAAGTGCACAGCATCATCGACTCTCCCGGAGGATGGAGACTGGACATAGAGTTCATTGACGGATACAGGACTGTCGAACCCTGCACCGAGATTTTCAATCCACTTCCTACCGAACGGTCCGGACTGCCAGAAGGCGCAAGAGATGCAGAAATGTCAGACATACTTGCTCACCATTTGCACAATCTCAATCGATCTACGGTCACAAACATTCCGGCACTTGAATTCGACATTGAGACCTATCATTCGCGCTGGGGACAAGATGATGCCGTTGCCGAGCGTCCACGCGTCAGCACATACCACTCACTGCCGGCAGCCGATCTCGGACATATGCAACTGGCTCAGTCGGCTGCAAGAGCCGCCTTAATCCCCTTGCGGCAAAGACAGCTCAACCCAGGGTCTGACATCGCACGTTCGCTCAGTCAATCAGCCGTTAAACAACTCTTGCCTGCTCTGCAAAGTGTGGCAAAAAGGCTCGGTTTACCTGAGGACATTGTCTCAACCGAGAATGTGATAATTGATTCTCTTCACGACGCGATGGGCGAGTATCGCACCGGTTCCGGTATCATTGCTTTAGACATCCATACCGACGATCTACTCAACACAGGAGTGCATGAGCTCGCTCACAAAGGTCGCTGGCTGGACTTGATGGCCGCAAGCCGAGCAGACCCGACTGGAATACGGTTGGCCATCGCCGACGTATGCGTAGATAGCGCAGGCATTCCCGGGCGTCTAGTCGGTCTCGATCGACCGATCGAGAGACACAAGTTCGACAATCCCGTTGCGCTCGATCAGTTCAAAGGTTTACTGAGAGCTGATATCGAGGGCTATCTTCGCAATAAAGGATTTCTTCCTGGCTCCGGATCTGCAAAACCCTTGTTGTCCGACGGCTTTCCTCCCGAGCTACTGGCAGAGTTCGGCGGATCGGACCAGCGCATACGTCTCGAACTCGCACATCAGCTCTCATCTTATATCGATATCGAAGGCAATATCGCAGGTAATGCCTTCACTCGTGAAGAACAACAAGCGAGGACGCCCAGCAGTCGAACCCGCACCACAGTCGGTACCACGGCCAGCGGTTCGCCCAGGAGCGAAGGATTCGCAAGGCTTGACGATGCAGCACAGCGTCACGTGCGCAACAGAGAGCGTGTCTACACCGACTGGCTCCGGGGACGCAGCAGCGCCACTGAAGCGCCAAAAAGTGCCACTGCTCCCGGTGCAACGGGTGACTCCGGGCAATCCCAAGTAGAGGCTGACGGACCCGGACAAACATCAGGCAATGAACAGCCCGCCGCCAATCAAGCACCGGAATCTGGAACACCTGGTACATCAGAGGGGAGTCCTTCAGGCGATCCGCATCCTCGAAGTCTAAGGACCAATCCAAGTATAAGGAAATTGCTTCGCACCGTCACAGTCGATCATATAGGCCAACAATACCGAGGTGCGAACCAGGAGTATGCATTCTCGTCCGACGAGATCTCCTCGAGAAAGGTAGATGTTGCAGAACGAGCCAGACGGCTGGGAGTCGAGGTTAACAGGCAGCGCTCAATGATTGTGCGACTGCTCGCCGATGAGCTCCATCTGGGTAAAACCGCTAGTGCGGATGATATCAGAGACCTGAGAATAGTTTACCGGCAGGAGATAGGTGAGACTCCACCCAGTGAGCGTTTCCTGCGAAACGTTCTCAACTTGCGGGCAGGGCAGAGGCTGAACACAGCAGATACGGCGATGGCAGAGACATTGAAAGATGCATTCCGAGAGACTAGCCAGCCTGGCTTCCAGAGCACGGCACAGCAGGGAAACGACTCTGCC
>CAYTDR010000054.1:13957-16030 GCA_964436185.1 uncultured Candidatus Obscuribacterales bacterium
CCGACGGCGGTCCGCACCTCGACTTGGAAGACGCCGTGACCGAAGCGCGGGTTCAATTCAAGCAACTGGTCGACTATCTAACCGTCGCCAGCCGGCAGCAAACGCTCAACAACGCGCTCATGTCGGGAGATCACGAGCAGGCGAGTGAATCGGCCAGACAGCTCTTAACCGACTTCTCCAGAGACGTGGCAGGAAACACCTCCTTTGTCGATTACCTTCTCCTCACCGAGGTGCTCAAACCACAAGATTTGCAAGGTACTCCATTCGAAGGCTTCGATACCGCCCTCGGTAGGGCTCGGGCATTCACGGTCGAAGACTTAAGAGCCGATAACCTTTTCGACTATCATGGTTGCTTCGACTATGAGAAGTTCTACTCGGAGCTCGACAGTAAGTTTAGAGAATTCCAAATGAATTCATCATCGACATTGACACTCAGAGATAGGAGTACAATCGACGTACGCTCGGTCGCAGTTCATGAAGATGGTTCAGTTTACTTCGTCTCGCAGAACCCCTTCGCTGCGGAGCCACCACGATTGATACCGATAACCGATGTTTGGCCGGACTTCGAACAACAATCTACCCTGTTGCCAGAGAACGATAGAATTGAGCCACCTGCTCAAAAAGCCGCTCTGGCAGCTAACTTCCTGATACGGCTTCAGTCAAAGGAAGCAAGAGCATTCGATTTCATAAGCGCCGAAGATTCAGATCCAGTGGAAGAACCATCGAGAGGTCCCGATGCTCCGCCAGTCAGCAGCTCTGTCAGACATCTGGAACGCGCCTATGCGAGCCACGCGGGTTTGGAACGCCTGGCCGCAGAAACAAAGGCTGCAATCGATCCAGCGAGGCTGGCAGGGCTATCGCAGTCAGGACAAAGTCGTCATCTGACGGACGGATTCCGTGGCATTCTGGAACGTGCATTGGATGGCAATGTTCCAGCGGAACTGAAAGATATCAACATCATCGTCACCAGCGGCAAGTCACCCTCCATAACAATCGATGCGCACCAGGGACAGTATCGCGCCACGGTTCTGATTCCCAGTCACATGCTCACAACTCCGGAGCAATGCGCGGAATCAATTGCCCACATCCATGGAAACATTAGTACGGTGGCGACACTGCTTCACAAGCATCCTGGAGAACAGATCAGCACCATTGCAGGCAAGTCAATCGGTGCGGATCAGCTCGAAGACTCAGTCAAGTACGAAATGGCTAACCTCGTAAAAGTCAAAGCAGGGTCTGCTCAGCCTGCCGAGAGTGGCGCACCGGCGAGAGCAAGGTCTAGTGGACCAGCTTCAATCGCTCCAACGTCCACCCGCCCCCCGGCAGCACAGCGCCCAAGCGTTGACAGACCGACTGAACGCCCTGAGGTGCAAAGAAACGAACAGAGGGCCGACCTGACCAACGTCGAATCGCCGGTTTCGGCCGACTCTGTAAGCAGTTACATTGAAAAGGTGAGAAGCGCTCTGGGTGAAGGCAACCCGGGCGACGCGCTGGAAATCATCAAAGCTGGAGCGCGTGAGGTATGCGAAGGTCTGGCATCCAGGCATAATCGAATCCAGCTCAGGCAGTCACATCTGATGCGATTAGCTTCGATCATCGAAGCGGATATTCCAGCCGGCGAATCACGCCTGGTTCTCTATGAATCGAGAGACGGCCGGCTTGTGGAGTTCCAGCCTGAGTCATACTCACAGGGCAAATTCACTATCCGCGATGGCAGTAATCAACGTGAGATTTCGCTTGCTGATTGCCAGGTCGAAGTTCAAATAGGCACCGGCTCGTCAGCGGAAGCCACCAGTCAGCAAGTTCTGGTCCGATTTACGGAGCTGGTTCAAATGATAGAAGGCTCTTCAGGAGAGCAGTCCAATAGAGCAGAGATTGATTTACGCCTGGCTAAATTGGCTGAGACTTATGAAGCAGCCTCGCTGCAATCGATGGGCAAACGTGCCACGCAAACGGATGTCGTCGCCTCGGCGCAGAGCCAGGGCTCTTTCGAGCTTGGTCGAGATCCGGCCTACTCCGTCACCAAGTTCGGTATCAGTATCGGCAAAGAAAGATTCGGGCACAAGGACATAG
>CAYTDR010000055.1:0-15993 GCA_964436185.1 uncultured Candidatus Obscuribacterales bacterium
GTTCTTTCAGGCGATTGCTGGATCCATCCGGGCATCGCGCGCGTGATTCAACGCACTCAGAATCGCGCCACCAACCTCACCAATGCTGAATATGAAGCACTGGTATGTATCTCGCTGGGCATGACCGATCACGTGATTGCGAAAAACCTCTTCCTGACGGAGAAAGCGGTTCAATCCAGACTCAAATCGCTCTATGCCAAACTGGGCATTCCTGGACGAGGCGAGTCACACGAAACAGAGTTCAATCAGCGTTGCAGAGCCGTATTCCTGGCTAACAAACGCGGTTTGATCAATCAGCAAGAGCTCGATGATTGGGAAGACAAGCTCAGCGCCAAATCGGCAACCAATAACTGAATTGAGAGGAAAGCCAGACGCAGATGAATAGAACTAGATCAAGAATTTGGGCCCTCATTGCCATATCGACGACAGGTGTGGCGCTGTCTGCGTTGCTTCCACTACAGCCGGAATGCTCGCAGTTCAAGGAAGAGAACTTTGAGGTCACCTGGTGCCAGGGACTCGTCGCTCAGGCGAAAGTCATCAAGCCGGCAGTCCAGCCGAAGGCAGCCTCGAAATCAAAATCGTCCTCCGGGCCTTCAACGCCGGAAGCCGGCGTGAAACTCTTGATGGGCATTCTGCAGCGAATTGGCAATGAGCCTCAATTAGCGTTCCAAGCCGCCAACAAGCAGCAACAACAGATCGCTCAGCAGCAAATTGCGCAACAACAAGAAAACAGTAATCTTGCCAATCTCTTTGCCAATCAAGCGGATGTGGGAAAACTGATCAGACCTCAACAGAAGAATACAGCTGGCAAGACACAGACGATCAGTCAGATGATCGCGCTGGCGCCGAAGATGAAAGAGAAAGCCATCGCTATAGATGAGGCCAAGGCGCGAGTAAGCATGGAAGAGTCGGCAGCAGCAGAAGCTCCGATGGATGCCAAAGAAAAGAGCGACTCTCTCCAATCCAGCGCTGCCGGCAGCTTCGCATATCAAAGCGCACCAGGAAAAGGCGAGGGATGGCAGCGTCTTAACACTTCCGTCACCAAGTTAGCCAAGCTCTCGTCGGCGATCTCAGGAATTCAGGATTGGCGAAATGAAGCAGAATCTCAGCAAACAAGGGGATTTGCACCGGGGAATGTAGGAAACATCGCCGAGTACGGAAACAAAAAGCTCCTTGTCACCAGCAATCCCGCCGCTTCCGGAATTTCACCGCCTGCACCGATGAGCACACATAAGTCCGAGGCTTTAAGAGACGAGGAAGGTGATAGTGATACCACTGCCCTGAAGCTGAAAGAGCCTGGTCTCTATAGAAACTTTCGCGAATACGGAACAAATCGCAGACAGGACCGTATTGCCGACAAAGACGCGCCGAGACAGATTGCATACATCCCACCAAGTCTGGTGCCGGGAGTTCCCGGATTGCACCTGGGCGCCAGCCAAAGTGATGCGATGGAATTCATGGCCTCCCGCGGGAGCGTTTCACAAACAATGGTGAAAGGATGGAAAGTTCTCTCCTTGCAGGAGCATAAAGGCAAAACTGTGCTACAAGCCTATGTTAGGAACGGCATAGTGGAGGCATTTCGCATCTTCAACAAATCCTACGTCCCACCACGCATTGGCATCAACCTGGACAGCAGTTTGAGACAGATGAAGAGAAAGTTCGGAGAGCCGGCATTCATCTTGAAAGAACCAGGCGAAGTAAACGAAATGGGAGTGAAGAATTACGTTTACCCAGTCACCCAGGTTTGCTTTCAACTAGCGAGACCGAACGAAGACAAGGATCCGGAAGTTCAAAGCCTGCTGCTATTCAGATTCCTCTAAACGGAGGGCCATTGCGATGGCAGATCGAAAAAAGGCAGTACCTGAAAATGTCGCAGGGGACTACTTCGTAGACTCTACCTGTATAGACTGCGATACATGCCGTCAGCTCGCCCCATCCGTTTTTAGCGATGAAACGAGTCACTCATTCGTATTCAAACAACCCGAGAATGCTGACGAAGAAAGACGCGCAGCCCGAGCCCTTCTTGCCTGTCCAACGGGTTCGATTGGCAATCTCAATCGCTCTGACTTCAAGAAAGAGAGCGATGACTTCCCACTCTTGATCGAAGACAACGTCTACTATCTTGGCTTCAACTCTCGCAAATCATATGGTGGCAACAGTTTTCTTATCATCCATCCGAACGGGAATTGGATGATCGACTCACCACGTTTCGTATCCTCTTTGGTGGAGAAGATTGAGAGTCTGGGCGGTTTGTCTCATATCTTCCTGACTCATAGAGATGATATCGCCGACGCCTCTATGTACGCAGAAAAGTTTGGGGCGAAACGAATCATTCATCGCGGGGACGCGAGCGTTTTGCCCGATGCGGAGATTCAGATCGACGGAAACGACGCTCAGGAGCTGAAACCAGGATTCCTTCTCATTCCAACACCAGGACATACTCGCGGGCATATGGTGTTGCTGCACGATAACAAGTTTCTGTTTACCGGCGATCACCTGTACTTCGACAGGACGTTGAAGCGGCTCGCGGCCTTTGAAGACTATTGTTGGTACTCATGGGAGGAGCAGAAGAAATCGCTGGCTCGCCTCATGGAATATCAGTTTGGCTGGGTGCTTGCAGGCCACGGAGACAGAATAAAGCTCTCAACCGAAGAGACAAAGCAGCAACTGCAACAACTGCTGGCTGAGGCTTGAAAATCACCGCTCCCTGACAGAAGCATCCGGTTGGTGGCACACAGTGGAGTTCTGCTATTCACCGCTGATGACTCTACAATGAACTATCGCTCTGTAACGAACTCACACTGTGTGCCACCAAAGCAGGTGCATGGCTTTATCCGGAGCCCAACAAGAAGAGCACCAGAAGCAGTGGCAGATTAATTCAAGTGAGCGAGCGAGAAGAGCAAAGCCTATTTCGAAGGCTCGCGACGCGCAGGCGAGCAGGAACTGACGCAAGTTCAGGAACCAATGAAAAGGATTGCATTCAACCGGCTCGGGCCCACATCTACTGAGCTTTTGCGGAATTGCGAGTTACGGAGTGAGAACAGCGCGGAACCGCACATCTCCTTTCTCGACCTTATCGTAGGCAGTGTTGGCATCGCTTAGAGCGAAACTCTCAGTCATGACTTTTACTTGTCCACGAGCGGCAACTTGCAGTGCCTCGTACAGGTGTTCGACACTGTTTTGAATCGAACCAATTATACGAGCACGCTTAAACAGCAAGTCCGGAATACTGATCTGAAAGGGTTCGTTGTAGACGCCCATGACGACGAATCTTCCTTCAGGGCGTAAGCCTTTGATGCAATCGAATGTTTGCTGCGCGGAATTACTTGTCGCCAGTATCACGTCAGCACCACCAGTCTCCAGAAGCTCCTGACCATTTGCCACCACTTCGTTGGCACCCAGCTCCAGAGCTAGTTTCTTTTTATCCGCGGAGTGTGTGATCGCAATGGTATGAAACCCCGATGCTGCGGAATATTGCAAGGCAAGGTGTCCGAGACCACCAATACCGATCACGGCAACACGTTCTCCAGGTTGAGGCTCGGCAACTCTTAGCCCGCTCCACACTGTATAACCGGCACAGAAAATTGGTGCAGCCTCTTCATACGACAACTCTTTGGGTATAGGCATGGTTCCTTCAGCCCAGACTGTCATGTATTCGGCATGCCCACCCTGCATCTGGGCGCTGGTTCCAAAAGGCTGAGTACAGGTTGCATTTTTGCCTCTCAAACACCACTCGCAACTGCCACACCCAGCCTGAATCCAAGGCACTCCCACTCTATCACCGAGCTTGCGAGAACGCACACCTGACCCGAGTTCGACTATCTCACCGACAGGTTCGTGGCCAAGAATACAGGGAAATTTGACAGGTAGATCGCCTCTTGTTTGATGGACATCCGTGTAGCAAATTCCGCTTGCGTGAACCTTGATGAGAACCTGATTTTCTTTGGGCTCAGGCTTGGCGACTTCCGCCACTTCCCACGGAGCATCTTTCTTATTAGTCATCACTGCAAGCATTTTCGTTCTCTCCATTCAGACTCGAACATGATTGCACCGATCGAGTCGGAGATCAATCTCGCGGACGTGCTTGACAGGACTTCCGGAGCGGAGTCATTTAGTACTAAAGGTTGCCACGAAACTCGCGGCAACCATGTTCCACCGTTGTTCTACGGTCGATCTAATTTTTGTTCGTTATTCACACCTAGGCGGTTAGCCCCGCGATAGGTGGCAGGATTTTGATTTTCGGACGAATTTCCGGATTCAAATCCTTATACTTTATGGGCAAATGCCTATCAGGCAAAGTTTCTTCCATCTTCATCACTGGTGTGGCTGGATTCTGGTTCTCAGTCTCCACCATTTTGCCGCGACCAAAAACGAAAAGAAGGGACACTGCTGCCATCGCTAGCAATGCTCGTCCAAAAAACCTCTCAATCTTTTCGATAAAAAGATCTGGCGATCCAGTACATTCGCCTGTTTCGCTAGATACTGGCTGAATAGCTCTATGCCTGTTGAATTGTATCGTTGGCTTGATCTTTGCTCGTTCAGCGTGCCATCTGACACAGATAAATTCAGGCTTCGCTATAAATCCCGAACTAGCATGTAGTTCTCTCGCCTCCATATATCTCACCACCTTATTCCTAAGACTTCGGTTCATGCTGTTTGTAGCACGAAATACCACTAATCATGCTCCCCTATTGATCGGCGCGCTGAGAACCAGTCGCAGATGCGATGGAAGAGATGGATATATCATGATTCATTTTCTTCGTTCCAGCGTTCACCGTTGACACCACACGAACAGCAGACGGCAGGCAGAAACTCTGTTGTTGAAATTTCTTGCCTTCTTTTTCTTCTTCGGCGGCTGCCGTCGACTGATTGATTCGAATCTCCAACTGCTTTACGAAATCGTTGCTCGAGATCAGTCTAGCCTGCGAAATGGAGTTCTTGATCATCGGAGGAAGAGAGGCGAATTCGAAATTCAAATCGGCATCCGGCAAGGGAAGCGGTGCAGAGACATTACCTCTATAGAAATCGGAGGCGCCTAACATCAATGATTTCTCTTTATCCAGCCGCCGTAGTTCCGGCACCGCCACCGGACAAACGGCATTGCTTGGAATATCGCTCACGTAGCCGAGTTCAATGCGATCTATACCATTCTTTTTGAGTTCGAACAGAACCATGTTAGACGTTCCGGCTTCTACAGCTTTTCTTGACTCTTGTCCCATCGCACTTCGGAGTTCTTCTGTCAGCGTCCCTGACAGAAATTGCCGTTCCTCTGCCACCAACTTGGCTCCCCTTCGCGCTTCCTCCATCAACTTGCTAGCCAGCGGCTCCAGGTGTCGATAGCGCTGCGAGATTGTGTTGTGAGTTTGCCTGCAGGTATAAACGAGCTCACGGGAATGAGCAGTCATTTCGTTAATCTCACCGATCCGATTGCCTTTATTCAGCATCAAGGCAGCTTGCAGCCCAACTTGATCGGCGCGAGATCCCAGATTTGTGTGCACCAGGAATAGTGACGGAACGGCAAGGAGAGCCAGAATAACGCACACGGTAACTAAAGTGACGATGATGATCAAAGTCATCATGTTACCTTTTGTTCCTCTTCTTAAAGAGACTCTCTTCCGGACCGGCATAATTGCGAGGACCTCCTTCAATCGTTTTCTAACTCTCAGTACCACTTGCCACTACATACAGTACGGCTCATCTTAAAAGCCCAGTCCCTATTGGTAGTAAAAAAGAAACCTCTTAGTGTCCCCGGACGCGGTGCGAATTGGTATCACAATTGATTTATAAACCGGCTTATCAGGAGCAGGTGGATCCCCTGCGCTGAAACCCGCCTCGGCCAGCTCTTTCTCAATTGCTCCTATGTCGTTATCAGGAACAACAAATGTAGAGACACAACTTTTTGCCATGGACACGTCGAGAAAAATTCGCATGAGAGCATTGGCGGCCGCAGCGTTTTCTTCTCTGCCGGCTTTACCTTCCTTATGTCTCACTTCGATGGCGACTTGCTTGGTACCTCCCAGACTAATCTCATTGAGTCGCTTACATCCAAGGACCTGCCAGCCGTGATACCACAGACTTTCGTATCGGATCGGCTTACCTTGCCCTGGTTGCTGGTATGACACGCTTGCCTTAACGACAGGTCCGAGTTTTGAGCCCTGGTATTCAAACTCATCTTCGAGATGTTCAGTCTCTATCAAAAAAACATAGTCATATGAGTTCAGGAACGATCCCGAAGATGGCAGCCCGATTGTTGCCAGTGATAATACAAGTGTAGAAACCAAGGTACGAAGAACACCGGAGAACTGTTTATTCATTGATGTAATACTCTGTGGTGAGCGGATCGCGTGACTGGTTCTCCCATATCGAACTCCCCGCCATATTCAAGGTGGTCGGCTCTGTCAGTCCAGGAATTTTCAGTCCGAAGAAACTGCTGGCAATCAACGGATCTGCTCGACCTTCGACCGCAATCTGCAGTAAGTACTCATGTGTTCCCTTGTCCGGAAGCCAGCCGGAAGGGATTTCTCCAGCGCTTTTTACGTCCACGAGATTGGCAGGATCATCTACCTTTCGAACTATTATCGATGGTGAAACGGAGACGATCTTAACGCCCGTGGTCGTTTCAATTAACGAGCGAAACACGCTTGTCTCGCTCTGAGCCAGCTTGAACGCGGTCGAAAGCTTCCTCTCTTTCGCGAGCGTATTCGCCCAATTTTTTGCCACCTGCGAAGCCGTCGTCCAGCGAATCATCAAGGCGCTGTAATTATAGAGGGGCACTAAAATGGCAAAGAACAGGAAGACGAAGCAGAAGATGAACTCGACGCTGTGACTGCCATCCGCACGCCTAGGTCGTCGTTTGTCAACCAAACTACTAGCCTGTTGAATCGGGAACTTTGATGCTGGGAATTCATCTTCGTCCCTCCTCCATGCGTCCAATTCATGCCGGTGCAAGTCACTCATCGCAGCTAATTACCCTGAGCCTGAGGAAGTGTGGTATCGGGGCCAAAGACGAACTTACCCGGGTCTGTCGGGCCAGTACCACCGCCGGTACCACCACCACCACCGGTACCACCGCCGTTGTTACCGCCGTTATTTCCCCCACCACCGTTATTGCCACCATTGTTTTGATCCGGTGGTGTTAGACCGAGGTCAGTACTCAAGGCCTTTGCCGCATCAGGCATACCAAACCCGTAGAACTGATTGGCGGCACTTCCAGGTGGGCTATTTACCGCTGTTTTTGTCAGTTGATTGAGTAGCTGCCGATTCGTCAGATTCGGTCTCTGGGACCATACCATAGCTGCAACAGCACATACCAGAGGACAGGAAAACGATGTGCCGGCAACGGATGAGACCTGGTTATTTTCGCCGCTACAGAAGATGTTGACACCAGGGCCAGTAAACCAAACAGGATTTCCATAGTTCGAAAAGTCTGCAAGCTGCCTCGACTCGTCAATGGCCGAAACTACAATCAGATTTTCCGTTCTCGGATTAGGGTCGAACATTCCGTCGTTGCCGGCGGAGTTGAAGACAAGCCCACCATTTTGGAAAAAGGTTCTGAATCGATCGTGAAGCACAGCGAACGTCGTCGAATTCGCCAGAGTAAACGGTGGGACACCATTCAGGCTCATGTTTATTAGTTTGACGTTCCCCCTGTTGACTAACACATCTAGTGCCCGGATGAGTGACTCAGTCGTAAAAGAACCGAGGTCGCCAGTTGAACTCGCTTTCACCGCAAACACCCTGCTTTCGCAGGCCGGCGAGGCGGTGCTGAGAAGGTTGTCTGTCAGAGCCATTGCCGTAGTAGACACCTGCGTACCATGACCTATGTCGTCTTGAGCAGTTGAAGCACCTGTCACAGAATTAAATTCAGACGCGATGCGAGTACTGATATCTGCATTGGTTCTGAAGATTCCCGTGTCTATCACTCCGATGATTACGTTGGCGCCTCGGTTGACAGTCCAAGCAGGAAGTATGTTCAGTGCCGGAAGGGCCCACTGTTGAGGAAAGAACGGATCGTTGGGCGCATCGTTTGGGAAGGGATTCGTATGCAGAAAATAATCGCGCTGTAATGCATGAACCTTTTTCTCTTTATTCAGGCTCTTCTCGGCCTTGGCGAAGTCCGTGACCTTTGGAAATTGCACGACCCACACGGTCGATTCTCCAGAACCCAGGGTCCTGAGTACTGTCCCATTGAGTTCATGAATTTTGGACATCATTTCCTCTTGCCCGGCTTTGTAGGGCATCACAAGAAGGCGATTGTCCACCCAATGTGTACCAGCTCCCGGTTTCTTTTTGGGGATTGGACGATGTTGAGGACGTCTTAGTCTCACCTCGTCAGAAGAAGCACCTAGAACAGGAACGTTAATAGAGGCAAGAAGAAGAGTAGCCGCCAAACCTGCACATAAGTATCTCCTCAACTGTTTCATAGTTTTTTCTCCAATACATAAAAATGACGATAGGAACTACACCGGAGTCGAAAGCCATTTGCGATCAGGCTAACGTAAGCTCAGGTCAACGGATATCAGGTATTGTGGTCCAGCTGCCGACTCAGCCGTCCTCTGATCCGTGTAGTTTAAAAATGGGACACCTATTTAGCTAAATTTTACCCCTTCAGCATAAGTGCCAAACATGACTAAAATCGGACAAAGAATGGATCTTTTCCGCATTCCCGATCAGCATTGGACAAACCCTCTGCAATTAAATTTGCAAAGGAGACTTGTTTGTACTAAATAGCTTGAATTGGTTTCAACAGAAACGCTTGTCATAAGAAAGTTTGGTTTCAACTCCTATCTGTGACTGAGTCTATAGAATGGAATAGCTAATCGACTGTACTAATCAAGGAATCCAACACTGGGAGTCTGAGAGAGTTGGTATGGATTCAGAAGAACAGCACTATTCTCCGCCAACCTCTTTGCAACAAGCTCTATTTTAACGATGTTCTAATTATCAAAACTGAGCGAGGAGGTTTGGTAATTTCTGCCCTCGCCTCCAATGACAAGAATTAGGCACTATATGTGATGGCGAAAAAAACGTAGTACACTGGCTGCCAAAAATTGAAAAAACTACAAAGTCATCGAAAAGCGCTTCCAATGCGATGAGACGATGAACGCAGAAGCGACATCGTCTCAACAGTGTGTCTCTATGAGATAGTGTTTGGTTTGGACAACCAACCTCTCGTGCTTAAACAGCCCGTCTTCCGGTAATCAACTGCATCACGAACAAGATTCCTGCCACTAGCAGAAGACCGTGGATCATATCGCCGCCGAAGTGCGCCAATAGCCCCACCAGCCAAAAGACGACAAGAAGTGTTATTAACGTATAAAGCATAATTATTCTCCTCTGGAACACCCAGAGTGGTTGGATGTTCACTCTGTTTCTTTTGTTTAGCACTAACTTATCGCAGCGGTGACACAGGACTTTCCAACTAACATTTCACATCGCATGAGAAATCTGGATCGCGTGGAGGCTGGCTATTGGAGCACAGATTGAGCATCCTCAGAGTAACCCGAGTTTCTTTGCCTGCGCTGAAAACTTTTTTTGGTGCGCATGCATTGAGCAACTCATCTTCTAATTTCTGGCTTACACCAACAGTTCTGCAGATACTCAGCACACTTTTCTCGATGCTGTTCATCCATAATCGGACGTACATAAGCGGGTCCTTACGACCTGACTATCGGAATCAAATGCCCTTAGTCGAAGCTATTTAGGATTTTCGTAGATTCATTCGAAAAAACATATTAGAGGTACTGCTCCCTTCCACTCGAAAGAAAGTGGATGTTCGCAATACAGCGATTTAGGCAATAGCTACTCGATATCATCGTCGAGGATTCTGCTCCTTCAGTGTCGCTAGAGCCTTTCCGAGACTTCTCCGTCACGCTTTTTTGGGGTAATTGACCAATACTAGACGACCGGTCTATTATAGTCGTATCGCCGACCACCCACCGAGGAGATACGAAGATGTTTCAAGTCAATTCTCAAATCGCTACAACCGTCAGCAACACCGGACTTTTCGGTGAACAGAGTCAAACGGAAGAAAACACCACCCAATCATTCGAACTGGCTTCTCTCTGGGCTACACATCTGCTGAGACAAAGATCAAACTTAGATCAGCAGTATGCAAAGAGACACCCACTGAAAGTATCAGTGGAATCGACTTTTTATGCCCGCTAACTAGACGACCGGTCTAATCGCTTTCAAAGGAAAGATGAATGAACTCCCTCTCAATCGCTCTTATCGCCATAACTCCAATCTCCTACGTTAACTTCAGAACCCCAGCCCTCAAACTAGCCTTCCAGGTCTTGCCAGTCGCTGAAGCGCCAAACACATAAAAAGACGATTTCATATTGACAAAAGTGAGACGACCGGTCTAATCTATAAATAGAGATCAGAATCAACAAAGATCCAATTACAAATAGGAATCACACAGGATAGTTCGTATGGGACGCTTATCAACCAAAACAGACACCAAAGTTGCCCTCCTAGAAGCCGGAATGGACATAATGTCAGAGAAAGGCTATTCGAACACCGGCATCCAGGAAGTGCTGAGCAGCCTTGGAGTTCCTAAAGGATCGTTTTATCACTACTTTGACAGCAAGGAGGACTTTGGAGTCGAGATCATTCATCACTTCGATCGTTCCTACACTGCAACCTTGATGCGAACTTTGAGAAGTCAGGACAAATCACCCCTTGAACGACTGAAAGGCTATTGCGAAAACAAAAGAGAGCTTTTGAAAACGAATTGCTGTAGACGAGGCTGTTTTATTGGCAATCTGGGTCAGGAGATGGCCGATCAAAGCGAAGTCCTGAGGAAAGAGCTTTCCACAGTTATGTGTAAATGGCAAGACATGTTCGCAAGCTGCATCGATGAAGGGCAGCAGCTGGGTGAAATAAGCACTTTTGCCCCACCGGGAAAGTTGGCAGAATTTTTTCTTTCTGGCTTGGGTGGCGCCATAATGCGGTCCAAGACAATCAAAACGCTAGATCCTCTGGATACATTCATGGATCTTATGTTCAATCACGTTCTGAAGGCTTAAGACGGACGCACACACTGTAACGAGTGCGCTGACCATTGACCCTTCAAACGCCCTGCAGTATCAATTAGTCTCAGAAGAACAGGCACCGCGACTACTGGTCGACTTGGATCACCGGAGCTGTTTTCTCAGCTCCTTCGCTCTACCCTGCATCTCTTTTGACTTCTCAAAATCGCCGGTTCGCTTGAGCGAATCTGCATAATCCTCTACGTACATAACCAACGCGGGATTGTCTTTGCCCAAGGCACGTTCCTTTATCAACAGAACCTTAAGCCTGATGGGCAGGGCATCTTCGAATCTCTGATTTTCACAGTACACTTCAGCCAACTCGACGAGGCTCTGCAACATTTCGGGCTGGTTCGGCTCTTTAGCACCATCGGCAATGGCAATCGAACGGTCTACGAGTGGCTTAGCTTCGTCGAATTTTCCCTGATCGACATAGAGGCAGGCAAGCCGATTGATTGAATTAACTAGATTGGAATTCGAGGGACCCAATGTTTTCTCGTCAATGGCGATAACTTTTTTCATCAGAGGCTCTGCCTGTTCAAAGTCGCCTTTCATTTCATACAACTCTGCCAGATTACTCAGAACACCGGACAATGGTGAATCTGACAGCTTCTCAGATGAAAGGTTCTCCAGAATTGATTTGGCACGTTGCAAGAGAGGTTCCGCCTTTGCAAACTGCTCTCGGTCCATATAGAGTCCGGCAAGATCGTTCAAACTTACTGCCAATTCCAGGTTTTCCGAGCCGAGGACTTTTTCCATAATGGCGAGCGACTGCTTCAAGTACGACTCAGCCTGTCGAGTGTTGCCCTCCAAATCATAAACTTTAGCCAGATCGTTGAGAACCGAAGCTACGTCCTTGTGAACCTTTCCGTGCTCTCTTTCTCTGATTCGCAACAGTCTCTGGAACAGCTCCTTAGCCTCTTTATACTGTGCTTCCTTCATGTACAGCAATCCCAGATTGCGCAGCCCTTCAGCAATCTCAATCGACTGGTCGCCGTATTTTGCTTCTCGGAGTGAAAGAGCTCGCTGAAGCAGCGGCTCACAATTCTTGAGTTTGCCGTCTTTGAAGTTGATCAGCGCCAGATTGTCAATGCTCTTGATCAGTCTATCGCCGGAATCCTTCCCGCCTTCAGCAAGCGAAAGTGCTTGCTGCAACAACGACTCAGACTTCTCGAAATCGCCCTTATCATAGGCGCGCAGTCCGGAATCGGTCAGTTGATTCCAATCCCCTTCCTGGCCAAGCGCTGGGTTGGAAGCGAAGAAAGTGGTGACGGCAAGCAAGATGATACTGGTCGCACAACGCTGACTATATCCGAGAGCCTGCCATTTCGAGCTTTTTCGCGTGCGCATACAAATAGTCGAGTGCCAATACGACTCGGATATTATCATAGAAATAGTTCTTTCATTCGTTCTACACAACAATGATGAAAGGATTATCTATTCTGCGTTCAGCCGAACCATCAGGCCGGCTTGTATGGTCTGAATGACAAGAACGGCTTGCCTTCCCAGAATCCAGATCCGATGGTCAGCGGACCCACCTTGTCCAGCAATAATCTGACGCCACCGCTGGTGGCAGTGGCTTCCGTAATTGTAGAACCCTTTATCCAGGACCAATCCACGGAACAGACTGCATCTGCAAACTCAGGCAACTCACCGGTTATCAAGCTTCCGAGAACAAATGCCGTCTGGTTATCCTCAACCGCTTGAAAATTCACTCCACTTCCATCTGCGAACCCAACAACGAAATTGGTCAGGCTGCTGGACGCAACATCAATAGTTTTGCCTACGATATCTTTGAGAGCGCCCTCGCGCTGCTTTTCTAGAGCGTTTGACACAGGAGACTCCTCGCGAAGAATTTTACTCAGCATATCGTACCTGTTTTTGTCCGAAAACTGACTGATGCCGGTGCCGCTACTGAAAGTCGGAAAAGCCCACAGACCGGATGTGGAAGAACGATGACAGTTAGCCTAGTGTGAAGATTATTCTTCCGCTAACCGTTCGACATGATTTCCGAGCGCTATATGCATCTGATACACTTTTGCTTGCCTCTCCGCCTCCTCTCGACCAGCATAGCCACCGTGAGCGAAGGAGGCTAGAAGCCCGCGCTCCCGCACCGTTTAGCGGTATCGCGTTGGCGGATGGCAGCACTGGGAAACTTACTTGACGATGAAATACTTCGACGTGGCAGTTATAGGGGCGGGTGGCGCTGGAATGATGTGCGCGCTTACGGCAGGCGGCAATGGGCGCTCCGTAGTTCTCATCGACCACGCATCAACAATCGGGAAGAAGATACTGATCTCCGGCGGGGGAAGGTGCAACTTCACCAACATAAACGCTGGACCGGATAACTATCTCTCGAAGAACCCACACTTTGCCAAATCGGCCCTCTCGCGATTCACCCCGGATGATTTCATCTCGTTGGTGGAAAAACATAGAATCCGATATCACGAGAAGAAACTGGGACAACTGTTTTGTGATACCAGCGCTCAAGAAATCGTGGACATGCTGGTCAAAGAATGCAAAGACATAAAAGCAAAGTTCTGGCTGAACTGCATGGTGCGTGAGATTCGTGCACCAAAGGCGGTGGAGAACATTGCCCTCGTGTATGCGGTTCCATCGACGTACACATCGATGGACAGTGATTCTACAGTGGAAGCCAGTTCGCTGCCGGCACATGAGGACTATGATTCTGAACTGTTCCTGATTCGAACAAGCAAGGGCGATATAACCTGCCAGTCGCTGGTAATCGCAACCGGGGGACTGTCGGTTCCCAAAGTAGGTGCCACCGGATTCGGTTACGACCTGGCCCGGCACTTCGGTATTGCAATGATTGAGACTGCGCCAGCACTGGATGGATTCGTCTTTACTAATGCCGATATGGCGACGTACGAAGAGCTATACGGAGTCGCTGTGGACTCTTTCGTAGAGACAGGCGGATCGTCATTTCGCGAAAATATTCTTTTTACCCACAAGGGTTTGAGTGGACCGGCGAGCTTGCAGGCATCCCTGTATTGGCGCAAAAACTGTGCCATCAATATCGACTTCTGCCCTGATATCGATCTGTTCGAAGCATTAAAAGAGCGAAAGGCAGAGGGAGATAAACGAACCCTGCGAAACATTCTGCCAGAATGGACACCGAAGCGATTGGCTCTGCGAATCTGCGAGATCGCCAAGGTCTCGGACACCTCCCTGCAAGAGACATCGGACAAAACACTCTCGATGGTAGTTTCCGCCCTGAAAAACTGGAGCTTCGTCCCCGCCGCTACTACCGGCTTCATTAAAGCTGAAGTCACCAGGGGCGGTGTTGATACCAAAGAACTGTCGGCAAAAACGCTCGAGTCGAAGAAGGTCCCCGGCCTCTACTTCATCGGCGAAGTCGTCGACGTGACCGGCCAATTGGGCGGATACAACTTTCAATGGGCATGGGCGTCAGGTCACTCCGCCGGCATCTCTGCCTAGCAGACCTACCAGCCGAAACCGCCCATTCGTCCTAGGCCACCCATGCCGTAGCCCATACCGCCCATGCCCATGCCACCATAGCCCATACCACCCATTCCGCCGTAACCCATACCCATGCCGGAGCTCATCGCCGTGCTCGCCGCCATAGTCCCGACTGTCATCAGCGTGTGAGCCAGGCTCTTCAGGAACGGATGTCCGTGCTTTTGCGTATTCTGTTGCTGCTGTTGCTGTTCTTGCTGTTGCGTCTGGTCGCCGGTCTGGCTTTGTTGGACCGGAAATGCGCCCTGATATTGAGCTCCTCCCGTTTGACCAGCGTAAGCGGTCTGCTGTCCGGGTGGGGGCCAGCTAGGAAATGATGCTGGCGGATTCTGACCGTAGGCAGGTTGCTGTCCGTACGGTTGCTGACCAGAAGCTTGCTGCTGCTGTCCGTATCCTTCTTGCTGTTGCCCCGCCGGCTCCGACGTGTGCATCAGCTCGACTGCATTTACTAACACCTTTATTTGCATAGGAATGGAAACGGTCTGATTCTGCGGCTCATTCGGGAATACAGCCGTATCCAATCGTTGTACCCTCTCAATCAGCGGAGCGCTTTGATTGGTCTGCCCAAAAACGTGCGCTTCCAGCCAATCGACCTGTTCTGCCTCAGATGCAGTCGCAGGTGGCGCTTGATCGTTCGGCACAGCAGCAGAACCACCAGGACTCATGCCGTAGGAGCCGCTCGATCCGCCGTACGTATAAGCAGGAGGACGATAACCGCCACCCGCGTCGCCGTCGCCCGATGGACCCACCGGCGATTCATAGCCAAGCTGACGTCGAGGATCAGTGATTTCAGAAATAGACTTATGATAATGAGATTGAACGTACTTCTCCAGTCGATCGACACGATCGCTCAGATCGTTACTGGTAGAGACACGGTTGAACGCTTTCACTTCCAATTGACCGAGACGCCTGTCAATTGGCTCGGTGCGGAACGACTGACCAAGAATTACCTGCTCCAGTGCATCGACCGATGGGTAGTCGGTACCGTCCGATTGGCTAGCCGCGCTGGACTGCGATGAGTTTTGCCCTGAGTTCGGACCATCAGTCGCTCCAGCATCACTCCCTGTCGCAGGAGCACTGGCACTATTATCAGCGACAGGTGTTTCATCTCCGGGTGTGCTCGGCACACTAGAGCTCGAAGAGCCGGATGGATTCTGACGAGTCGTCACTGAAACCAACGAAGCCAGACGATCGGCGTCGGCGCCCTGTTTAGACTCACCATAGACGAACTTCTCCAATCGCTCGATCCTGGCTTCGTCTGTCTCTTTCGGATACGTATGCTCGAAGAACTTTTCCTCAAGTGTACCTAGCGACGCAATCTGGTCTTTGTCCAGTGGCGTTTGTGCTGCGACAGACCCAGGAAATAAAACCATCATCGAGAGTGAAAGAACGATGAAACATATTCGCAAATTGCGCGTGTGCCGGGTGAGAGATAACAAAGACCTGTCTCCAAACAAAAGTC
>CAYTDR010000056.1:0-15922 GCA_964436185.1 uncultured Candidatus Obscuribacterales bacterium
TCGTGAGCGGCTATTTGCTAGACCGCTTCGACCGAAGAAAAGCATATCTTTTGGCTGGAGTACTAACTGCAATATGCTGCTCATGCATGGCATTTGCTCCGCATACACCGGAGACTTTCGTTGTTGGAACGCTCTCATATCTTCTGGTTGCTGGATTGGCATATGCTGCATTCTCCTCTGTTGTCTACGAAATTGTTGGCACTGCAGGTAGTACTGCCTCCACTCTCTACTCCGTCTTTCCTGCCGCAGGAAATCAGGCGATTGCGTATACTCTCTTGCTTGACGGAAGAGCCCATAAGGCCTGGGGAACGAAAGGACTGTTTCTCTGTGACGCGGCTTTGAACGTGATCGGAGTGGTGATTCTCTTTTTGCTCTTGAAGATTGCGTTTCCTGATAAGGGAAAAACAACTGCGTCAACTGATGCCCAAGCAGATCTTCCGCAAACCGCAGCAGATGCAAGTTCCGATAACGTCAGTCTGACAGATTCAGCCTCGCAAACACCACCTGCACAGCCGATCACGTCTTCTGAACCCGCTGAACAAGGTGCTAGTTCCTTGTACTTTCCTGATACTGCAAGCACAGCCGGAGGAGAAAGCAAGGACGTCGGTCTCACAGATTCAGCGTCGCAAACACCACCTGCTCAGCCGATCACGTCGCCTGAGCCCGCTGAACAAGCCGCTAAGCCGATGCTCTCTACCGATGCTGCAAGCGGAGCCGGAAGTGAGCCTTTGCCGCAAGCTGAGCCAGCGACGCCTGCTTCGGCGATTCCCGGAATTCAATCGATTATTGAGACGGGTGATTTACCTCAACTGTCGAATGAAAGGTCTGCTGAGTTTCGCGTGAATAAATCGAGTGGAACGACTGATGCTTCTGCAGAGGATGCAGACGAAAATCAAAGGAAGGCATGAGAATGCAGCTCGACGGTGTGACTTCAGTGATGACTGTGTCCGGTCCGGTGCCTGCGTCAACCCTGGGTGTGACCTTGCCGCATGAACATCTCGTGCTCGATCTATCATGTTGGTGGTCGAATCCGAAGAGTTCGGAACGTGCTTTCATAGTCGATGCACAAGTGAAAGACCTGGACCGAGAGAGCCTTCTCTCTGATCCTTATCATAATCGCGACAATCTTATTTTGGACGATCTGGCGTTAGCAGAGAGCGAGCTGAACCTCTACAAACAGGCTGGGGGAGCAACGATTGTGGACTTGTCCACGCGATCGATTGGACCGTTTCCAAATCAATTGCAAGAGCTTGCCGTGAGAACCGGACTCAATGTAGTGGCAGGTACCGGATTTTACGTGAAACGCGCACATCCATCGTTCGTCGAAAGTGCGAGTATCACACAGCTTACGCAGATGTTGATAGACGATCTGACCAGGGGATTCGAAGGTACTTCCATTCGTGCCGGCGTAATCGGCGAAATAGGAACGAGCTCGCCTTTGCATCCGGATGAGGAAAAGGTTTTGAGAGCCGCAGCCCAGGCTCATCTTGAGACCGGCGCACCATTGAATGTTCACCTCACGATCTTTGCTCGTGAAGGTCATAAAATCCTGGATCTCTTTGAGGAGTGTGGAGTTGATCCGCAATATGTCGCCCTTAGCCATCTCGATGAGCTCCTCGACCGGGAATATCATGAGAGCCTGGCTCGCCGAGGAAGTTTTCTGGAATTCGATTGCCTGGGATCGGAGTGTCGTTTCGATGAAGACGAGTGTCGGGAGCCGACAGACAATGAGCGAATCGAGGCCATGATAGCTTTGTTGGAAACGGGATATGCATATCAACTATTACTGTCCCAAGACGTCTGCACAAAGATGCAACTAAGGAAATTCGGTGGCAACGGTTACGACCACATTCTGCGAAACGTAGTTCCACAGCTTAGAGAGCGCGGCGTCGATGAAGAAACACTCGATACTCTTTTGATCAAAAACCCCGCCAAATTCCTCTCCGGACGCAGCTAACGAAACATCCACGCAGTTAGTGAGCGAAAAAGGATGCGGTTCTGCCGAGGCACTCATCTTGCTTAAGAGCGCATCAAGACTGGTGGTGCAGCAGCGAGAACCATGATCGGCAGTCTGCGCAATCGAACAGTCTGAGTACCAGAAAAGCCGCAGTGCCACTCTATGACAGGGATGCGGCTTTACTCAAAGGCAGGTGGCGGGAGTTGCGGGATGAGTGGTGTGATTGTCGTAGTCGAATCGAATTCCGATACTGTCGGCAGTGTGAATGAGCCCCCGCCGACCAGGTTGCCGGCTGGACCGCTGCCTAGAAAGCCGTTCCAGAACGGACCGCGTAGAAGGCTTCCGCTGGTGGAGATTTGTGTTGAACCATCAGGCAATATGTTGGTATAGCTGTTAACCGGTCCGGAGACTGATGGCATCCCTGAGTTGAAGCCGAGCGAGAACTGCGGAGCATATCCACCGCCCCAGGGTGTTTGCATAATTGGTGAGCCGAATGGACCCCACAAGGGTCGGTTCCACGGGGACATCGAGTTAGGTTGCCACCCTCCGAAGTTTGGCTGCCACCCTCCGAACTGAGAGAAGGGCGTGCCGAATTGAGCGGCTGGATAAGGCCCATCGGGTCCCCAAACGGTTGGCGTAAAGTTCCACCACGGCTCGTCGTAAGCCGTTACCGTGCTTGATTGCTGAAGCACTGGTGGTGCGCCTCTTCGAATCAACGGAATAATGTGACCTTGAGAGTTTACTTGTACTCCCAGGTTTTGCAGTTCTTGTGCTGAAAGTTGATGTCTGTCGAGCTTCGGCTTGCGCAGCATCTCTTCTTGTCGGCGTTGCTGCTCCTTCGGGTCGATAACCTCATCCATGAAGTCATTACCGCCGGTGCTCTCAATCGTCTGCCCGCCACTCTGACAGTAGCCCGGAGATAACGAAACAGATGACGCTATTACGCAGGACAGCGCGACAGCAATGGTTTGCACGTAAGTTCGTTTTCTTGTAGACAGGCGGTGAAAGTATTTGGACATTGTGTGCTCCCTAACTTGAGATGCATTAACGGTTTAGCATGACTCTTGCCTGTTGCAGTTCATAGGGCGACCATCGTGGGTGCAGACAGATGGAAAACTGTTGTTTCTCGCTGAATGTTGCCCGTCAGGCGGCTATCATTATTAATCTACCCAAACTTCGGAACAGTCCGGATGTTATACGAAATACCTGCAAGCGAAGCGATTTGAGAATGAAAGTGGACGACCAAATAGACCAGAACCTTGATGCAAAAGACGCTCAAATCAGCCATGTGCCGGCGATAAGCAAAAAGGAGATACTCTCCTGGGCCATGTTCGATGTGGCTAATTCGAGTTACGTGACCGTTGTTAACACTGCCATTTTCAATGCTTACTTCGTCAGCGTGGTGGCTTCAAAGCTGGGAGCTGGAAAAGCGACCTTCTTGCTGACGCTATGCATCGCTGTTTCGAACGCGCTCATCGTGCTGACCGCACCGATTTTCGGCACAATAGCCGATTTCTCTGCCAGCAAGAAAAAACTGCTCTTGATCACCAGTATTGCCCTGGTGATTGGAACTGTTCTTCTTGCCACCGTAGGACCGGGCGATGTAACTCTTGCCGTCTGTGTTCTTGCTCTGGCTAACTTTATGTATGGAACAGGGGAAGACTTGATAGCCGCCTTCCTGCCTGAAATCGCAACGCAGGAGAACATGGGCAGGGTCTCTGCCTTTGGCTGGACTCTCGGTTATTTTGGCGGTTTGCTGACGCTGGGATTGTGTCTCGCCTATGTCGCATGGGCTGAAGGACATGGGCAGAAAGCCAGCGACTATGTACCTGTGACAATGCTGATTGTCGCTGGGATGTTCACTATTGCGTCTACGCCCACCTTTCTCGTGCTCAAAGAGAGAGCCCGGCCAATTCCACTGCCTCAAGGGAAAAACTACTTTCAAGTCGGCTTTGACCGGCTCAAACACACGATTGGGCGGGCCTCTCACCATCGTGATCTGTTCGTGTTTCTGCTTTCTTTGATGTCATTTACCGCCGGAAGTACGACGGTGGCGATTATGGCGGCAGTGTTCGCTAAAGAGGTGATGGGTTTCAAGACCAGCGACACTATTGGAATGCTAATGATGTCCCAGGTGGCCGGAGCTGTTGGGGCATTCTCCTTTGGTGCTCTGCAAGACAAGCTCGGCTCTGTTAAGGCTGTGACGCTAGCTCTAGTGATCTGGATAGTCGCGGTTAGCGCGGTCCTTCTTGCTCAAGATAAAACAGTCTTTTGGTGGGCCGCCGTTTCAATGGGTGCTGCAATGGGCGCGAGTCAATCTGCCGGGCGGGCCCTGGTTGGCCAGTTTTCTCCCAAAGAACGTTCTGCGGAGTTCTTTGGGCTCTGGGGGCTGGCAGTCAAATTTGCCGCCATCATCGGACCCGTGGTTTATGGCGGTCTGACCTACGCCACTGGCGGAAACTACAGGCTGGGCTTGGTTTCGACAATCCTGTTCTTCGTATTGGGAATCATTGTCCTGCTGTTTGTTGATGAAAAACGAGGCAGAGCAAGCGCCCATCTTCAGAGCTGAATTTGGGACTTTGTAAGTTAGCGCAAGTCGCGCGAACGATTAACACGGCTTAATTCTGCAAAGATTGCCACGCCTCGTCTAGCTTCTTCGTGAGTCCGCCAGGTTCGAACGCTCAGCCAGGTAATCAATCTGCGCAGAGTGGGGACCTGATTTTTGGGTGACCAAGAAGGGTCTTTATATCTCTTGGTTATCAAGAGGATGAATCGATAGGATGCTCTTACATTCTTCATTCATCTTTTTTTGGACAAACAACTCGAAAACCAACAACCTGGCGCTCCATTCCTCCGCGAACAAAACCTACGTAAGTAGGCCGGAGCGCCAGTTAAGTATAGACGGGTCAACTCTTCCGACTTGCACCTTGCTTGGTTCGCAAAACTCGGAAGAAGTTAGGGACAGCGCACTTGTTGTAGCGTCGCTAGCCCTTTGGATTGTGCAACGCAGGCTGCTCAATGAGCGGTCGGTTTCTCCTCAACTGCTATCCAAACACGAACTCGAAGGAACTGAACATGAACCGCAAAGTCCTCATCGTCGTTGGCGCTGCCACCCTCCTCGCCGCCGGCACCGGCCTGTTCTTCGCCCTCACCGCCAAGACCCGCGCCTACAACGCGCTCAAGGCCGACATCCAGCAGAGCGTCAAGGCGCTCAAGGACCACGTCTCCGACAGCACCGGGCAGGCCCTCAACGACAAGATCAAGGCCGGCACCAGCGAACTCACCGCCATCGAGAAGCAGTACGCCGACGCCGTGACCTCCAACGCCGATGCCGCCGCCAAGAAGGCCATCGCCCAGAAGTACGTCGATACGGTCAAGTCCACCAACGAGGCCGTCGCCGGGCTGATCGCGCACATCGCCAAGCTGCAGAGCCCGCTGCCGGACCAGTTCGCGGCCCTGGACAAATACACCGAGCAGGCGAATGCCGACGTGGACGCGCTGAAGCAGATTCTCGCTCCGCTGGATGCGATGATGACGCCCGTCGCCGAGTTCTCGAAAGCCACCGCCCCGGTGGGCGGCGAGATGCGGCGAGCGGTCATGGCCCGCGTCAACGCCGGCGAGAACCTCACCGAGGAACTGCAGAACGAGGAACTCATCAAGGCGGTCGAGACCGTTCTCACGAAGAAGGCCAGCGCCGCCGGCAAGAAGTAAGCCGAATCCTGGCTCGCCCAGGAGACGGTATCGAGTAACCCAATGCTAGCCGGGATGCATACAGCCTCCAACGACTGATGCTCCTGGCATTGCGACGAGGGTGGACCTGCCGTAAGGCAGGCTCCATCCCTTGTTTTCTTGAAGTCGATAAAACTATCTAATATCGTACTATGTGTAATCGGACTTAAGTCCTGAAAAACAACGAACGATAAGGATCAGGCGTTCACCCGACCTTTATCGTTTGGTGTTTGGCGCAGCAACGGTTCACCGAGCCCAATCTACCGCCTCTGGTCGAGATGCGGCGATTGGGCGTCGGTGAGCCGTCAGTCATGTTCGGAGCGGCAGGCGGTTAGCAGCCAGCTTCTTCCGGTGCAGCTAATCGAGCCACGACCGCACCCGCCTACTCATGTCAGCTGTCCAGTCGAACGGGGATGGACTTCCGTCTGTGTAGCCGGAATGGCGTTGTAGCGTGTCTTAGCGGGGGGAGCGGCTGAGATCGAGCAACACAGCGCCGTCAGGCAGCTCCGGCATCTTCTCGCCCTCAATGGGAGCGACGGCGTAGCGCAGGTTGTCCAGGTCGCGCAAGCGCTTGTAGTTGTCGGGGAAGACCGTCGCGCCGAATACCGTCAGGAGCGGCTCGAGCTGCTCGTCGCGAAGGTGCCGAACGAAGGTCGGCGAGTCTTCGAGCCCTGGCGCTTCGACCACGCAGACGCTCTCTCCGAACCGTCCGAAGACCCGCTTCGCACGCCGGAGGCGCTCCGCTACGGGCAGCTTCAGCGTCTTGGTGCCCGACGACGAGAGCACTCCGATCGTGAGTCGGTTGAGCGTACCCTGCGCAAGCGCCGTGGACGCCACAATCGCCTGAGCGTCACTGGCCGGGTCGAAGGACCCGAAGTAAACGCCGGCGCGCCACGTGATCGGACGCGTCGGATAGCCAATCTGGAGGTAACGTTCCATCACGGGCCGCAGGCGGAACTGGTCGTCGAGCGTCATACCGACCGACTCGACAACGTGCCGAACGAGCTTGTCGCTCTGCCCTTCCTTCGATTGAATTGCCTTGAAGCTGGGAGTGGAGAGCGATAGTCGCTGCGAGTCGGAGATCACTCCTTGCAGCCGGCTGTGGAACTTCCTCCAGCGCGACAGGAATCGTTGTTCCGCCGCCTTCAGAGTATGCTCGGCGATGCTCGGATACAGACCACCACCGACGATGAAGCTGGCGACCTCGGACGAGAGGATGTTGCTCGTATCGAGACCGAGAGCGATTCGGCGGCGCGCCTCGCTTGAAGAGACACCATCGGCATCCTGCAGCATGATGTCGTAAATCACTGGCACGTAGGCGGACTCGGCGCTGCATTCGGTTGCCACCGGGCGTGCGATGCGCACGAAGTCGAAGCGTGGCTCGCCGGCGAAGATTCGGAAGTTCTTGTCGAACGTGTCCTCTCCGAAAATGCCGAGCAGGTGGGCGTCAGGGTGCTTTTCGAGAATGTAGCGCGCAAACTCACGCCGGCCTTCCAGCGGTTCCCTCAGAATGACGATGCGATCGCCCTGGTCGGCGAAGAGGAGCCGGAGCATCCGGATGCGCTCTGTCATCGACGCGGCGAAGTCCTTGTCGGTACAGTGGTTTACGGTGATGTAAACCTTGCTGAGTCCGAAGTGGCGCATCGCTTCGAGGACAGCCTTGCGGTGAGCGAGCGTGGGTGGATCGAAACTCCCAATGTAGTAACCGATCCGGTTTGTCAGGTTCGTCAGTGTCATTGGCGATTTTCCTCATTCTTATAAGGACAAAGCGAGCTCACAGAGCACGCTTCTGGCTAAATCATGATGACGGCACAAAACAGAAAACCCTCGGTGGAGATTGATCCTGGCGCGAAAGTCAGTTCCTGGGTGGAACTTTATTTCTTGGGCGCGGGCTGTTCGGTTTCGCTCGTGGCGCTCGGCGTGTTGGTATCACCGGCAGTGGTGGACTTTTCCCTGGGCGCGGGCGCGGACTGGAGCTGCGGTTGCACCGGTTTCTGGACGCTGACGCCGCCACCGACACCGACCGCGCACCGGCAGCCGCTCATGCAGACGATGAGCGCCAGGGCGCAGAAGGTGAGGATAGCCGATTTGACACCGCGGACGGTTTTATTTGTGGTCACGTTATTCTCCATTTTGAGAGGGGATGTTGAGCGCAATCGTTGCTAGTGCTCAAGGAATAAACCAAAAATCGCCGGGCTGCCGTCTATCGTGCAGACGAACGGCAGCCCGGGTATGTGGGCAAACTCAGCGCCGTGCCAACTCGACGAGAACGCCGTCCGCCGGTTTGGTGGAAACCCCGGCGCGAACGCCAAGTTCCTTGTTGACCGCCCTGAATCGGAAGAGCTTCACGAAGGCACCGACGACGAGAGCCGTCTCGAGCTGACCCAGGTGTTTTCCAGGGCACACTCGCGGACCGTTTCCGAATCCGAAGTGCATGTGCTCCTTCGAGCCCTTGGGCAGATTCTCCCAGCGTTCCGGCACGAACTCGGTGGCGGGGTAGCCTGTGACAGACACACCCCAGTGGTCTTCATGCCGGTTGGCATGCCAGACGTCGAGCAGAATGTGTGTGCCCCGGGGCATCCACAACTTGCTGCCGTCGGAGGTCTCCACCCACTTATCCACGGACGGGCTGCGAGGCAGGAAGTAGAGCGCCGGAGTCAGGCGCAACGTCTCTTCCAGCACCCGACTGAGATACACCGCCTGGTCCAGGGTATCGGGGGTGTAGTCGGTGATCTCTCGCACTTCCTGGTAGACCTTCTCCTGAGCGGCTTCATTGCGCGCCAGGTGCGCAATTGCCCAGCTCGCATAGGAAGTGGTGGCCTCGAGTGCACCAGCCAAGAACACTTTGATGTTGCTGCGCAGTGCCTTGTCGGGGACGTCGGACTTGAACTGCTTCCAGAGACCGGTGCGATGCGGGCGCTGGGCAAGCACCAGGTCGGTCAGCAGGTTGAAGTCGCGATAGTCCTGCTTGGTCTGGGCGATTCCCTTTGTGACGCTGGGAATTCGCTCGATCGGAATGCCGAACCGATTGAGGACCGTGTCTCGAACGATGTGGTCGATTACCCGCTCGATAGCAGGCATGAACCGATTGCGAATCTCCTCGTAGGAGAGGTTGCAGCCGAAGAAGTTGTTGGTCAGCATTTCCAGCATGACCGCCTTGATCTCGGGCTCAATCGGGATTCGGACGGGGGCGACCGACCTACTCAGGTAAGCTTGCAGCACCTCGAGCCGCTGAATTACGGTCTGTCGGAAGGTGCCGGCAAACTCGTGGAACTGTTCCGGTTGGAACAGTGAGGTCTTTCCGAACGGAGCTGCGGACAGCTTCTTCTGGTTGCGCCAGACGGTTCCGTTGGAGTAGAGAAGCGTGTCTTTACCGGTAGCACGAGCGATTCCCGTCGTCGGGAGGGTATCCCGATTGAACTGTCCCTCTTTGTCACCGGTATCGTGGGTGATGGCGCGGATCAATCGCGGATCGCGTGTGACCAGCACCGGCGAAAACCCAGGTACCTCGAGGTACCGGCTATGCCGTCCGGAACCCGTTTCCGCATCCGCGCCCCAGAAGAAGGTCTCCAGGATGTCGATGGGAGCGTGATAGTTCCATGGATGTGGGAACGGCAGGCTGGGCCGGTGGGAGCCGGGAGCGAAGAGCGGTACGCGTGTCGGCTTGATGTCGCCGGCAAACGGGGTTTGTCCTCGCAGCTGCCTGGGCAGCCGGCGCAGACGATAAATCAGGTCATCAAAAATACTTGCCCGCGGGGGGCTAAGCTCTGCCTTCTGTGCCTCTGACATGCCTCAGACCTCCAACAGTAAATGTCTATCTTCGACCAGAGTGTCCTCGTGGACGCAAGTCCACTATTTGAACGAGCAAAGCTCTTCAGTAGAGCAGGACAGCCTCACAGCTACGAGGGCTAAGCTCCGGAGCATTGGCTCCGGATGGATGTTTGACTGGGCGAATACAACTTGGCGAAGTTGCTCGCTGAAACGCTGGAGCGTCGTTATTGGCGGCGCTCCAGCGCTCATACTAGTTCAAGCTCGGTTTCCCTTCCGCGTTATCGCAGGATGTGCAGCGTGGGAATCGTCGGGTCGTCGCTCTGGTTGAGCTCCTGCAAACGCGAAGCGTCGACAGGCGTACTCAGCGAGCCGGGCTGTTCGGTCCGGTCCAGCTTGCCGTCGGACTTGTAGTAGTCAACGGAGCTGATCTGTCCCTTGTTGATGTTGACCACTCGCCAGCCACCACCCGTGGTGGGTTCCTTGATGCTCACCAGTTGGTAGCGGGCGACGCCGCTCGTCCAGGTCTGGGTGTAGAGCTCCGTACCGGTCTTGTCGGAGACGGTGACGGTCATCGTGCTGGCGCTGAACAACCGCTTGAGGGACTTGCCGTCTGCGGCGTAGTAGAGAGAGGCCCCGCGACCGGTCTCGCCAGGCTTGCGTTCGCTGCCGTACCACTTGGTGCCATCCTTGCGGTAGGTGTAGTCGGCGAAGCCGTTCTTGTCGAACAGCTCACGCTCCTTGCGCAGCTTGCCGTCCGGATAGTAGTCCTTACGCAAGGTATTGCCGGCAGCATTGCGAGAGGCCTCCCAATCGAGCGAACCGTCCAGACGGTAGGTCTGGCGCTTGCTCACCGTTTTGCCGGTGGCATCGTACTCGATGTGCTCGCGAACCTTGCCGTTGCCATACACCTCGTGGGTGAAGTTGAGCGTGCCGTCCGGACGGTATTCCTCGCGCGAGACGCGACCGTCCGTGAAGTGGACGACTTTCGCCACGAGCTTGCCGTTCTTGTCCGTGACGGTAACTCGCTTCTGCTCGAAGATGGAATGCCCCTTCTCCTCTACGTACTGCAGATTGGGGACCCGGTCCTCCGCACGCGCCGTGGAAGTGGCAACGCTGACCAGCATGATGCCGGCGAACAACCCGGCTAAGGTGCTCGCGATCGTCGATTTGAACGTCATGTGTGATGGTTCCTTTGTTCTTCGTCATTGGGCCGAAAGAAGCAGATACTGCAGGAAGCTTGCCTGGCCACGAGCTAAGCTCGAAGGCAGGCTCAAACTTGGTTGCAGATTCATGTTCCGGAATGTCTCTTGCCGAAGCTCGGTGAGAGACAGTGCACAATTCTCAGCATCGATTCGTTCAGGAACTCCGCTCGAGCAACTGCCGAAAAGCACTCCTACCGAAGTCTGGTGGCGCTATTGGTGTCACCGAATTTCTTTCTGAAAATCAGGAGTTGGTAGGGCGACCTTCTTCGACAGCTTGATACTGTAAGCGGTTTTACCTGTGAATCGAGCATCTGAGCCTGAATGGCTTGGTTTGGTATTTATCCTGGTTGAAAGTAAAGCGGGGTCACTAACACTAGTGGGGAGGAACAATGCTAGTCGCGCTGAGTAACAGCTAATTACTTATGTTTATGCTCATCATCAGAAGCGTGAATGTCGTTTGAGTATTGGATCTCTTCATGTCATGGGTACTTAAGCTCTCAGTTAAACATCTCTGACAAGCTAGAGCTCTACTTATTGGAGTTGGCGGCAGTGATATTGCGGATGGATGTCAAGTGCGCTTAATATCCTACGAATGCTGGGTTGATCCGCTTGGTGTTCATCCATAGCTGATAGTAAAACAACCAGCGGTTTGGCACCGGTTCGGCGACAAAGACTATTGCCGATGTCTGAGATGCCTTCTGTAGCGACGCATCATGGGTGGTGGCACTACCGTGATAGTTTCGGCAGGCTTTCTTGTATATAAATCATGAGCTATCAATTAACTTAGTAGAGGCTGCGCGAACTTAGAAGCAGGGTCAAAATAGTTTATTTAGAACTTATCTTGCTTGCGCGTAATTCGTCAAAGAGGTATTGAGACGCGTGTAAACTTCCGTCAGACGCTGCCTATAAGTACCATGGGCTGTCGTCGATAACGATGAGTACCTGCACGAAACACCTGGAGTCTGTACTTAGTGGTGCTAATGAACTATTGAAGTGGTTGTAAGGGGTTCTCTAGTCTAGCGATATTCACAGATTTCCACTTCAGCAATCAGAACCCCCCGCTTACAAAAGTCATTCAAGTCATTGAGCAAGCACGCCGAGCAGCACCGAACGCTGTTGGTGGCTGGCCTGGAATTTTTCGCGAACAAGGAACCAAACAGACCATGGCCGACAAAGTTGGACTGGAAGTAATTCCTCAAGGGATCTATTGCTACGACCAGAACGGGCTCTGTCCGCACTGGAAGCGTCGTGGCGAGTTTTACTATTGCGAGCACCTCAAGCAAGCGCACGAGGGCAATGCTCCGGAACCGACCACGTCACCGGACCCTGGATACGAGCATGTGCGGGAGTTCTCGCTGCTCTGGGACCAGGTGAAGGAGTGCGGCGTAAACGACGACCTGACTGAAGACGAGCTCTAGTTCGTCTTCTACAGCCAGAGTCGGCTGTAGAGGTTACGGGCTGCCACATGCAGCCCATTCACCCATGCTCTAACCAATTTCGGAGAAGCCTTCATGAAAGTCCTTCGAGAAGTTACATTGCCTTTTTGGAATTCGGAAGAGGGGCGTCCGCGCGCCTTTTGGCGAATTCTGATTCAGCCATTCATCATGGCGATTCTACTCCTCGCGGTTCTCGTGCCACTGAGCGGAGTGCTCGATCAAGTTGGCGAGAGCGGTAGCATGCTGTCCCCACGGTTCGCGCTAATCAACACCATTACCGCAGCCTGTGTCGTAGCCAGTGTTTGGCTGGCCGGCCGATTCATCGACCGACGCAAGTTCAGCGATTTCGGATTGCGGCTGAACCAGCGGAACTGGTGGGTTGACTTCGGCTTCGGCTTGGGGCTGGGGGCAGCACTGATGGCGATGATCTTCGCCATCGAACTGGCGTTTGGCTGGGTCACTATCACGGGTACATTCACAGCCGCTGCCGGGAGCACTTTTGTGACCGGGCTGCTGTCGGCGATTGTCTTGTTCATCGGCGTCGGTGTGCAAGAGGAGGTCATCTCGCGTGCTTACCACCTGCGTAACATCGCCGAAGGCCTTTCTCCGGTGGGCAGGAAGTGGGCGGTCGCTCTGGCGCTGATTGCCAGCTCGCTGTTCTTCGGCTTCATGCATGCGAGCAATCCCAACGCCACCCTGATCAGCTCGCTCAACATCGCACTGGCCGGCGTTTTGCTTGGCTCCGGTTATCTGTTGACTGGTGAGCTGGCAATTCCCATCGGGCTCCACATCACGTGGAATCTGTTCCAGGGCGTCGTCTTCGGATTTCCCGTGAGCGGAAGTGCCATGGGTACCTCCGTCTTTGCCATCGAGCAAGGTGGCGATTCGTTCATCACCGGTGGTGCCTTCGGACCGGAGGCCGGTTTGATCGGCATCTTTGCCATCGCCATTGGTACTGCCGCCACTGTGCTGTGGGTGAAGTGGCGATACGGCACTCTCACTCCCAGGCACGACCTCAGCAAGCCGACCTTGCGTCACGTTCAGGACAACTGAGCTGACTGAAGCACCCGGCAGAAAGCAAGTATTATCATGAAAAAGAAAACTGCTGCTGCGCGCTCTGCCGGTGGATGTCGCGTTCTCGATACCGCCTCCGTCGTCAGAGAGTTTCCCATTTTGGCCGAGAAACCCGGCACAATCTTCTTCGACAACGCCTCCACCAGCCAGAAGCCGGCGTCTGTCATTGACGCGGTGTCGAGCTTCTACGGCAAGGAGTGCTCCAATGGGGGGCACTCCTACCCGATGGCCAAAGCTGTGTTCGACCGCTGTGAGGAAACTCGCCGGTCGGCCGCTGAGTTCATCGGAGCGCGTCCTGAAGACGTCGTCGTCACCTCAGGCGCGACTGCCAGCCTCAATGCAATCGCCTATTCCTGGGGGCTGGCAAACCTCAGGGATGGCGACGAGGTGATTGTTTGCCTTGAAGATCACAAAAGCACCGTGCTCCCCTGGCTCAACCTGAGGGACCAGTTGCGGCGTCTGGGGAGGCGGGTGAAGGTTGTGGGCATGCCTCTTAACGAGAACGGCATGTACAACCTCGAGGCGTTGAAACGGAAGCTGTCCGACAAAACGCGCCTGGTCGCCATCTCCCATGTGCATCAGATCTACGGGCACGAGATGGAAGTGGAGAAAGTTCGGCGGATCGTTGGACGAAGAGTGTTGCTCTCGGTAGATGCCAGTCAGAGCGTCGGCCGACGACTGGTTGATGTGAAGCGGCTGGGAGCGGACTTCCTCTCCTTCTCCGGACACAAGATGTTCGCTGCCACTGGTGTGGGCATCCTCTACGTCGCTCCGAGAGCGGCGAAGAAGATGACTCCCTTCATCGTCGGTGGTGGCACTCCAGCGTGTCTGGGAACTCGACCGAGGCTCGATACAGAAACGCTGCAGGCGAAGCTCGAGTCGGGCACCCCCGATATCTCGGCGATTTTTTCCCTCAAACCGGCAATCGAGTACGTCAATCGGCTCGGCATCGAGACAATCGCAGCCACTCTCGCGCAACTCACTGGTGAGTTGCACGACGCGCTGGCATCTTTACCCGGAATTGTCTTCGCCGCCGGCATGAACGAAAGCGGCTCCCGGCAAGGTTGTGGCATTCTGTCGTTCCGTTTCGAGCAGGCGGCGATGGACAAGCTGTCAGCCTATTTGGCGGATGCGAACATTCTGGTCAAGTCCGGTGCGCAGGCAGTCGCCGGTCGACGATCGCATGAAGACTTGCTGCGTGTGAGCATGCACGTCTACAATCGCCGAACGGAAATCGACCAGCTCATCAAGGTTCTCGCCTCGGCTTTGCGGTGATCCTGCTTTGGCAGAGTTCTGATCACTCAATAAGGTCATCCGATAGAGCGCTTGTGTGTCGGAGGTCAAAGCCCCGACTAGAGTCGTATATGAGGCTGGCCGAACATAAAGGCCAGCCTGGTTCCGGAAGGAGATAACGATGTTTCGAGGAGGCGATGAATTTGGCTGTAGCGTATGGATCGCTATTGTGTTCGTGATGATTCTGGCGCTCGGTATCGGTCTGGTGAAAGCATTGTTCGAAGCGCCCTGGCTGTGGGCTTTTGTCATAGCCGCTGGCATTGTCTATATGCTAGCTCGACGTGAAGAGCGACGTGGCCGCTGCGACAATTTCCAGCCACCATCCAAGCCCGACAAGAAAATCTGATACGGTTAACTGCTTCCGTGAAGACTGGCTACAGTAGCTGGTCTTCACGTTTTTTGCTACTGCTGACGGTGTGACTAAGTTATATAGTAATATGTCATCGTTCGAACATTGAGAGAGCGTGCTGGTCTTCGTCGTTTGCCGAAAACAAATATGTTGAGATAGTCTCGCTGCAAAAGTGAGCGTCGATCTCACTATGTGGAAGTCAGCGTTCTTGTGCTTTGGCATTCCGCGCGTTCTATGCACGCGAGACTTGTTCTACGAGAAAGGCTCTAAACGCCGATTTGTGAACGCACATACGCTACCTGAGTTAGAAGATATTCAAACTGCTTATTGCGAGCTGGGTTACAGGAAGCTAATGGTGTTCTCACCACTTATTCGAGAGCAGTGAAAAAGAACCATGGCTCGAAGCAAAGACTGAGTGTCTGTTCAATTACGAAGCTGATATTCATCAAACACCTTCAAGCTTGCATCTAAGCTACGTCATTTGGTCTTCTGTTTGTACTAATTCATTTATTTCCGAAAACCCAAGGACCCCGCGCCTACTTAAGTCCTGATTGCTAATCCGCCCGCTCTCACCTCACATCGCTGAGCGAGTCAAACCGACATCAAACGCAACTGCGAAAAAATACGTTTTGGAACCGAATCTCAACTTTCTAACGGAGGATCCCATGAGCGACGAGGTACAGCCGGAAAACACCCAGAGTCGCGCCCCTGGCTCGCTGAGTATCTTGACGAGTTCGTATGGCAAGTGCAGGTTCTTCGGACCGCCAACCGATGAAGAACGGGCTCAACTCACAGCGGATCTCGCCGAGTGCCTCCGAGGCGGTGAAGACGTCTTCGATCCCACGACCGGCCTCATGCGCATGAGTCTTCCAATCGGTGAGTTTAATCGAGAGTCAGGCACCGCTCGACCGGTTCCTGCCTTCACAAGGCCAGATATCGCTTCCGAGCTGCTGCGCGACCTGCTCTACGCAGGCAAACACGAACTTCCGGGTGCGGTGCTGGATCGTTTCTCCTTCGAGCCTTTACGACCATCGGAGTTCGACGCGGGCCCGGTCGTGTAGTGATCGATCCACCGACAGGTGGAAAGCGGACGGACTCCAAATCGAAGGAG
>CAYTDR010000057.1:0-9212 GCA_964436185.1 uncultured Candidatus Obscuribacterales bacterium
TAATCGACGTAGGAATTCACTACGACGAACGTGAAGGACGGAAAATTACCGGCGATGTGGATTTCGAGACAGCCGTCAACGCGGCCAGTTTGATTACTCCGGTTCCTGGTGGAGTCGGTCCCATGACGGTTGCTCAGTTGCTGGCAAATACCGTCACCGCCTATGAGCTCACTAACGGTCTCGGTTAAGACTGCCGCAAAAGATCACGTCGTTCGATTGTTCATGCAATCATGAACCTGGTTTCCTCCTGGCCAATGCCTGGCGTCGATTTGTGCTATTCCTCCAGTGCCGGTTATCAATCATGATCGTTCTGGCATAATGGTTTGGTACCAACCTGTCACTGACCACTGGCAACTAGGAAATGACGAACGACGGAATCGCAAAGAAAAGACTGCCATCCTGGTCCAGGGTCTTGATCGTTTTTGTAATCGCCGGCATGCTCACGGTTGTGACCGGGATTGCTTCACTGACACTATCGATGAAGCAAACATTTCAAAATGCCCAGGACCCGGCGTTCATAGCCAGAGTTGCTCGGCATATTGCTGTCTTCCCGAATCCCTTGCCGAAGGATTACTCCTACTATCTAGGTCTTGATTTTCGTCTTTTCACGATGGTTGCTATCAATTACAAAAATGACAAGCAACAACTCATGTTTATCGGCATCAGCAACAACCCGCAGCCGGATACTCCCGATGGAATGGAGAGCTTGCAAGATTCGGCCAAGGTCTTGCGAAAAGCTTGCGATCTTGGTGTTACGACTCTCAGCACGCAGTCAAGATTCAAGGAGATCGATTCCAAGGGGGCGTGGCTGATTGCGAATCAACGAATTCCTTACATAACAGGTGAACTCGAGGATGTCAAAGGGACTGGCTTGATCGGTTGCACTCTCAACAGGCAAACAGGACGAACGATGTTGCTTTATGCCGTGCAGCCGGGCGATGGGAAGTTCAAGACTCGAATCGTGACCGACCTTTTGCAACACATTCGATCGTTTTGAAGGACCCAGGTCGTTTATTTTTGGTTATTTTGTAACCACTGTCTAATTCCTAGAATCGGTCTTAGCTCTATACTGAACTCCTCAATCCTCGCTGAATAGTCAAGAATGCGAGGAGCGGTTTCAGCCCGTAGGAGACGAATATGAGCGAAGGACACTCGGACACGAGTCACAACTGGTTAATTTTCTTCTTTACATGCTTCGGCATTGTAATGTTGGGAATCGGATTGTGGGCTCTTTCCAGCTACAAGGTCGATGAGCCCGAGGTACCATCAGGCGGCGGCGGACACGGCATGATACAGCCGTACGATGCGCCATTCCCGTATTCTCGATTCGACAAGATTGCCTGATCTCAATCCCCCTGTCAGTCTTTTAAGCTCATTCCCTTCGGCCGATTTTTCGTCTAGGAGCGCTCGTCGTATGCCCAGTGCTGAGATACTCGCAGTCGGCACAGAGTTGCTCCTTGGTCATGTGTTGGACACCAATTCGCAGTTCCTCAGTGAAGGACTAGCTCGACTGGGAATCGATTGTTATTACCATTCAACGGTCGGCGACAACGAGGAAAGAGTGAAGGCGACTATTCGCCAGGCGCTCTTGCGGTCGGACATCGTCTTGATTTCAGGTGGTCTTGGTCCAACCCCGGATGACTTGACCATGAATTGCATCGCCAACTTGCTTGGTGTCGAGCTGATTCTGGACGAAGATGTCTTGAAGGAGATAGAGGCATTCTTCAAAGAACGTGGTGTGATAATGCCTGTAACCAATACGAAACAGGCTTTGCGTCCATCTGGAGCTAGCTTGTTGCCAAATCCTGATGGTACTGCTCCTGGTATCATCTGGGAAATCGGACCGGAATTGATGCAACGGTTGCTAGGTCCTGATGCGTCGCCTGAAGCAGTCAACCGAACCTCGACTCTCATTACGTTTCCCGGCGTTCCGTCGGAGCTGAAGACTATGTGGACCCAAACCGTGATCGGTTATTTGGAGCGCCATCTGGTCAAGTCGACGATCTACTCGATCGAGCTCCGGCACTATGGTATTGGTGAATCGGCTCTGGCTGAGAAGTATGCATTGCTTCTCAACGGCAGTAATCCCACTGTCGCACCTTATGCCGGTCGTGGTGAGTGTCGGCTGAGAGTGACGTCCAAGGCTGAGGATATCGATTCAGCGCGCAATCTGGCAGAACCATTGATTGAAGAAATACGGATGGGCAGTGGACATTTTCTCTACGGTGTTGATGACGAGACCCTGGAGTCTGTCACGGCTCAGATGCTTCGAGAGCGTGGACTTACGGTATCAGTGGCGGAATCATGCACGGGCGGGTTGGTAAGCAAGAGACTAACGGATATCGCCGGTAGCTCGCAGTACATCTCGCTCAATCTGATAACTTACTCTAACGAAGCTAAACGTTCGATGCTGGGTGTGGACCAGGCGATTCTGGATCAATTCGGAGCGGTCAGCGCCGAGTGTGTCAAGGCTATGGCGGAGGGTGTGAGGACGCGCACCAAGAGTGATATCGGTCTGGCAATCTCCGGAGTCGCGGGACCTGACGGTGGCACGGAAGACAAGCCGGTAGGAACGGTCTTCCTCGGTCTTGCTGCCGCTGGAAAGTACTTCGGGCGGAGAAAAAATTTCGGACACAAGTTTCCGCGTAAAGAGATCAGGTATCGTACTGCAAACGAAGCGCTCAACATGCTTCGTTTGTTTCTCCTCAATGTCCTGAACTGACTCGGCACTGCTGTGAACATCAGCCATTTTATTCGACCCTGGGGGCGAGACTGAGCATCGACCGGAAGCCTCAACAGAACTTCGGTCGACCACAACATTAAATCTCCCATCCCAACGAGATTAGAAGTGCCCGAATTTTGGGAAATTGTATAAGTGTAGGGGTAGTCCAAGCAGGGACTCGCGGCAGCAATGGCACGGGACGACAAATACGAAGAGTGGGTTATTAAAGATAACCTCTTCCATCAGCGGTTGAGTAACATCCGCAATACCAGCTTGACTGATGATCATATCCGCGCGATGGCAGAGCTCAACCGCCCTGCAGAGCGCGATCGTGGCGTTTACGATCGCCACTCGGAGAGCGCCGGTGGTGTCCTCACGCACGACGATGTAGAGCGAATTGCGTTTTTCGATGACCTCTCGCCTGTCTACAACTTCCGCTATCTGATGCGGAAACTCGACCGCGAAATGCGGCGGTCGAAACGATACAATCGTCCGATGTCGATTCTGATAATCGCTTTTCCTGACCTTAACCGGATCAACTTGGATTACGGTTTAAAAACGTTGGAGCGGTTTGTTTCGTTTATAGGACACATCCTGCTAACTTCGACTCGCATGGATATAGATATGATCGGTCGCTATAGCGATGACCGTTTTGTTTTAATCCTGCCCGAGACACCTGGTGATGGTGCTGCCATAGTGGCCGAACGACTGCGTAAGAAGTTCGAGCAGACTCCTATGGAGCATCAGTGGCATCAGATTGGGGCGCACGCGAGTATTGGCATTGCACACTTCCCCGGGCACGGTACCGATGAGCACGAGCTCTTCGCGAAGGCGGACCTGGCATGCGACATTGTTGTCGAACGTGGTGGCAACAAGTGGACGTTCTGTTTGGAATCTTAGAGCTGTTTTTCGGCTGCTGAAACGACACCTGGCACCTTGCAACCGATGTTTAGTTGCGGCTCCGCATCGATGCCTTGGATGGAAGTACGCTTGGTTGTGATCGGGGTGCGACTAAGATGCAGATTTTATCTTGAACCAGAATTGGCTGCCATAAGGCTCATTCGGTTCAAAACCAATCTGTCCCTCATGCGCATCGATAATTGTTTTGCAGATTGCCAGTCCCAAGCCTGTTCCCTGATCGACGGTGCTCATCTGCGATTGTTCGAATCGCTCGAAAATCCGCTCGCGGTCATCTTCCGGCACGCCCACTCCCGAATCACAAACTCGTATCTCCACAAAGTCATCAGTTTGTTTGGCTGAGATCGCGACTGCAGATCCAGGCGGCGCGAACTTCACGGCGTTGGACAGGAGGTTGAGAAGAAGCTGCTCCAGGCGCTTTCGATCGCCTATCACTTCCTCATCACCGCATGTAATATCCATTGCCACATTTTTTTGATCGGCCAAGGCACGAACTGTTTTGCATGCTCGATTTATCAGCGATTGAACGGCCACATCCTCGAGTTCCAGGGAAAGCTTTCCTGAGGCTCCGCGCTCCAGATCGAGCAAGTCTCGGATCAACGACATGACACGTTCCATGTTCTTGGTTGCTGCATCAAGCTCTTCGATAACTTCTGTGTTTCCGCTTTTCTTCGTAAGTTGCGTGCGAGCGATGTCTAGCGATAACTCTGCAGACATGAGAGGTGTTCTAATATCGTGCCCAACCATGGAGAGGAATTCGGAGCGCATGCGTTCCGATTCTTTCAGTGCCGTGCTCAGTTCATGAAAATCACGATCGAGTGAAGCAATCTCATCGCTTCCTTTTACGTTGGGAAGCAGTTGAACCTTCTCGCGTAGACGGCGGGTATTGTCCTGAATAGTTGCTAGTCGTTGTTCGATGCTGGAGGCAAAAAAGACTGAAAGTCCGATTGCGATCAAGATATCAATTGCGATACCAACATATAGAATAGTTGCCAATATTTGTCTGGTCTTGTCTTCCGCAAGAGCACCGGCAGCCTGCGAGTGCAGATCGGTTGTGAAAACATTCTGGAGCTCGTCTATCATCTCGTCGACGAATTTTCTTACCAGCGGAAACATTTGGACAAACCCGTAGGGAGTACCGTCCTCCGATCGACGGTACGACTCTTCCAACACTCGCAGTGCATTGTTGGAAATTTCCAGGAGCTCAGCGTATGCATGCTTAGACTTCGCCGTAGTGGCCAAGTTTTTCAATGATTCCATATCCTCGACAATGGTATCCCTCATTCTGAGCCACTGCTTTCTTGAGGCGTCGTCTTTGGCGGCGGTAAAGACGACTAGCAGTTGTCCTCCTTTGTATATGTCCATCACAATTGTGTTGATTCTAACCATCAAAAATCTTGCCCGCGCTTCTTCCAGCGCTTGTTGCTCCGCCCTTGCATAGAGAGTGCCGAGAACCACACTCAGCCCGATTTGAAAAAGAAGTGGTATACCGACGAGGACCAGGCCTTTTCTGCGTATGCTTAAATTGTTTCCGAAGAGATTGAATAACTTGAACATATGGGTTGGTACTATATGTGGTGAGCTTTGTCTAGATCTTCCTTGATTCGTTTTCTTGCCTTATGGAAGGCGGCACTGATGTCATCCTTGAAATAGGTGGGTAATACCGCGCGAGAGTTTTGTCTAACAATATTACCTAATGCGTCGAGATCCGCGTTTGTGTTTGCCAGTCGACAATATGCGGCGCAACTTTGGGTGAGCCGTAATTGTGTTACTTCATCGATCGGTTTCATTTTAATTCTCTCGAACGACTTCTTTACCGTTTCCAAATACGCGTTCATTGCGGAGTTTCGCTTGTTAAGAGAGTCATTGCTGAGCGCCATGAAATAATGAAGTCGTTGTTCTTCTTCAAGGAACCGCCGTTCATCAAAAATATTCGACCTGTTAGTATGCAATTCTTCAGCGATGAGTAGAGCTGCATTCAATGTTCTCAAGGCACTTTTATAATCCTTGGATAAACAATATGCACATCCGAGGTCCGTGAGTGCAATAAGCTCTAGTTCGCTTTCCCGAGGGTAGATCTCTTGTGCCTCTTCGACCGCGTACTGGTAAAGGGTGCGTGACTCAGCAAGATTAACTCGCTCAGTCAACTGGGCTAACAATCTAAACTCTTCGCACAGGCGCATGTGTCGAGCAGAGTCATCAGCTTGAGCTGATTTCCATGAAACAAGTAGCAACAAGACTATAGCGCACACGAAGGCAAATGTTTCAAAGTGTCGCAATGGATCCCTCGCCCTAGCATGCTTAATTAGAATATACTGACACGTTGAGTAAGGGAAGCTTCAAGTGCCACGGATACTTATTATCGAAGACGATCTTGACCTGTCCGAACGCCTGCGTCGCAGCCTCGAGCAGCAGGGTTTCACCACCGATGTTGCCAATGATGGCGATACCGGCTTGCTGATGCTCAAACAATATAAATATGATGCAGCTATTTTGGATTGGAACATGCCAGGCGCCACAGGGCCGGAAATAGCCGCCCGGTTCCGCAAGGACGGTGGAACTGTTCCTCTTATCATGTTGACGGGCGAAAGTGAGATCAAACACAAAGAGATCGGCTTTGGTGCGGGAGTAGACGACTACGTCACAAAACCGTTCAACGTTAAAGAGCTCACGCTTCGACTGAACGCTTTATTGCGGCGCGCACCAAAATATAGAGAGAACGTTCTGGTTTTAGGTGACTTGAAAGTTGATGTCGATTCCAGCACGGTTCATTTGGCTGGCGAAGAACTCACCTTGCAACGTCTGGAGTTTCGACTTCTCGAGTTTTTTGCTCGACACCCGGGTCATACTTATTCTGCCGAAGCATTGCTGGAGCACGTTTGGCCGGCTGATTCCGATGCATCAATCGAGACCGTCAGGAGCTACATAAAAACTTTGCGCAAGAAGATGGCTGCGCATGCAGAATCTCCTACTATTCGAAACATCTACGGATTGGGATACAAGCTGGATCTCGATTCCTAGATACCAAAATATATTTCCGCAATAACGGTTTGCAGTGTAACAGCTTAGTTCCCGAAACCCGCAATAGTTCGGCGAAATGACCGAAGTTTCTGGAATTGACGCGCGTCCCCAACTTGTCCCCAATTGTTTCCATATGCTGTTCGCAGAGGTGAGCGGAGGGAACAACAATGGCAAATAATTATGAGTGGTTCGAACAATCTACGGCTGACAATTCTCTAGCAATTGGCGTCCACAACTCGCTTTTGAGCGATGCTTTCGGTCCGACGACTGGATGCCAATTTTCCTCGTCTTCTCCCGATTGTCTGCCGGAAATGGACATCGCTATGGGTCCTAAAATGGCTGCTGTTCCCACAGACGACAAAGAAGGAAAGCAGGGCGGATCGCCTGATGATCCGGCACCGGAGCAAATAAAAGATCTCTACAATAAGCTGTTCGATAATGTCAAAGGTCAGTTGCTGCGTGCCGGCCTAGGACTCTCCCAGTTGTCGACATTGCCTTCAGTAACTAAAGAAGCACCACAATCTAGCGGTTCGCCTTCCAGCGATGGACAGAAGCCCGCATCGCGCAAGGATGAAAAATTACCACCAGTCAAATCAGAAGACGCCTCTTGGGCCGAATTCCGCGAAGGCGCCAAGATCGGGTCATTTTTATATCCAAGTGGCTCATCACCTTCGAAGTCCTGGCTTGGGGAGCTGAAACCGTTGAGCAACAAGAAGACCGAGGAGCCGCTGCAATCTGGCGATAAAAGCAGTTTGCCTTCAAGCGACGGACCGAAGCCCGCATCGCCCAAGAATGAAAAACTGCCACCAGTCAAATCAGCCGATGCCGCTTGGGCTGAGTTTCGCGAAGGCGCCAAGCTTGGAGCTCTTCTAAGTGGTGGCGCGGTACCTTCGTGGACTCGAGAGCAGAAATCGCCTGGCAATGAAAAGTCCGAGGCGCCGGCACAACCTGGCAACAAAAGCGGGTCGCCTTCTGGTGATGGTGTGAAAACACCCTCGCAACGGTTCATGTTTCCTCGGTCATCCGAGTCGGAGCTGAAAGCTCGGAGACCCTCGGAATTGCCGGAAGCCCGTGAGGAGCTAAGCCTCAATGAACTGCCTGCATCTCAGCTAGAGAAGATGGCGCAGCAATTGGCTGACAAAGGATCGGACAAAAATGTCATCAAGTTGCAGAAATTTATATACGAGGAATTGATCAAACGTTACGATGCGAGGCTACCAGATCGAGACTTCGACAAAGCGATCGCAATGATGAGTGAAATCCAGAAGAGCAAACCCGCTAGTGACAGTGAGATTATTCCATCACATCAAACCTTTGCAGAAGTAGCCGGCAAAATTCAGGACCAGATTCGCGTGCGGCAGGAATTCGCAGGCATTTTGAAACGTGCTGGAATGTTCGATGAAGCGCGTGATATGGGGCTACAGGCAGAGGCGAAAGCGCAACGGCTAGTTAAGAAGGTGCGTGTTGGCAACGAAGATGTAGTACCGGTTGAGCTGATCAGGAAGGAATCGGATCGATGCGTTGAGAGTTTTTCCAAGATTGAGAATGGTAAAGAAAGAGCTGCACTCAATCAAATAGTCGTTGATAAATATATGGGACAAGAGATGGGTCTCGTGTATGCTCCCAGACGCACGGCCATGTTGGTGGCAGAAGCAAGTTTGGGTACGAACGTAGATTGGTCGAAAGATGTGTCCGCTGCGAAAATCGAGAATCCGGATGTCCTGGATTTGCAGAAAGCATACGAGGCTGCAAGCAGAGCCAGAAACCATGCCATTCAGGTCCAAGGCTACGATCCCTTGGAAGGAACTCAAAACTTCAGACCGAACGGACAGCCTTCAGAAGCAGGTCTCTTTGATTTGATGATCAGAACCATAGATGGTGCAGAGCGTCAAGGAAAACCGTTGCTGGGTCGTGATGGTAAGCCAGTTCCATCAGAATTGATCGAGCGAATTAAGAAGGAGAGAGCAAAGCCCGCGCTCGACAGTCTACTTCAAGATCTCGTCTTTCCTCTAAGGCGAAAATAGATTTATCCTGGTTGGGTTGTATCTGCGTAATGTGCTTCGCGCGCATTACGCAGATACATTTCTAAGCAGAAGCGGGCTTGCCTGTGAATTTCTGGATTGTTGATGTTCCAGGTGCTCGGGAGATTCTTAGTCAGTATGTATTGTTCAACTGCCTTCAACCGTTCAATGATTCACTGTGGACCTGGTGGGGTTCCCGGTGTCCCTGAAGGGTTGCCTCGCATGCCTTGACCCCATGATTGGCCTTCTGGTCCCGCCATTCTTTTTTGGCGACGTTCTTCTCGAAAGGCTTGAGCTGCCTTTTGCTCTGTGGCATCAAGCGTGCCGTCGCTATTGGCATCGAACCTTTTCATCATTTTTTGCAATCGCTGCCCGCCATCTTGACCGCTAAACTTGCCACCGCCGGGACCACCGGGACCGCCAAATCCGCGGCGACCACCAGGTCCACCTCCCCAGCCTCCTTGACCGGCAACTCCACCGGCACCACCTGTGCCTCCAGGACCGCCACCATTTAGACCACCGGGACCTCC
>CAYTDR010000057.1:9312-15896 GCA_964436185.1 uncultured Candidatus Obscuribacterales bacterium
GGTCCTTGCCCACCTCTTGAACTGAACCAGGTTTTTGCCTGAGCTCTCTCGGCGTCGTTAAGAGTTCCGTCTCCATCCGCGTCGAATCTTTCCATGGCTTTCTTGCGGAATCCGCCGTGCTCGCCGCCAGCGCCGCCTCGTCGACCAAATCCGCGTTCGCCGCCAGGCTGACCGCCTCCCCATCCCTGGTTCATACCACCAGGAGCGCCGCCTCCGGGACCCCCTCTTGGTGCGCCGGCGGAACCACCGTCGCCACCAGGGGCATAGTCATTGGGCGTTTGCGCGAAGCTCGGAGGGGCGACAAAGGCTGCCACCAAAAGCGCCACTAGCAGTTTGTTCTGATTTTTCATTGTTGGGTCCCCGTCATGCTTGTAAAAATGGATCGCTGGAAGCTTTAAAGTCTGGAAAAACGGTGGCTAACTGCTGACTCGAGAGACCCAGCTGGTCGGCAAAAATCTTTGAGAGAACAGCTCTGAAATCGGTTGTGGTAGGAAGATCTCTATCTTCGTTGAGGTCCTTGTCGGCAAGCCCGCCGAAACGGCCGTAGACCTTGCCACCATTCATACCTCCACCCAATAGCCACAGCACGTTTCCGTGTCCATGGTCTGTCCCGCCATTCCCGTTCTCTCGAACCGTTCTACCGAACTCAGACATTACTACGACTGTCGTTTTGTCGAAAAGTGGACCGAGTCCTTTGGCCAGATCTTCCAAACCATTTGACAGCGGTTTGAGATAGTTGGCTAGCTGCCCTTCCTCTGCCCCTTCTCTCACATGGGTATCCCAGCCGCCAAAGTCAACGAAGGCCACTTGAACGGAAGGATCTTTTGTAAAGAGAGTCGCCAACTGCTTACCGAACTGTGGTGTCATTTTCGGTGTCAGAGCGCCTCGATTGGCCGCCATCTGCTCGCGGGTCATCGACTCTTCTACTTGTTCTGCTTCGGCTGACTTCATGATGCCGTCGACTTTGGAACGGGCTACGCTACCCGATGCAAACGCTCGCCCCAACTCATCGCTTCTATCTCCGTACATGTCAGCAAAAACCTTCGGTAGTTCGCCGCCGCCACCTTGCCTGATGTCCTTCCTTTGCTTTCTTGCTGCCTTCGGATTGCCGGCTTTGGCAATTGTGGCGACATCGGCCGGACCAGCAAATATTCGTGGCAAAACAGGCCCGAGACTGATTGCCTGAATTGGCGACTTCTTCGAGGGAAGCTGGCTTACTAATCGATTCAGCCAACCGGTGCTGACGGCTTTCCGTCCCGGAACACCGGACTCCATATAGTCCTGGGCGTCGAAGTGGCTTCGTGTGCGATCCGGAGAACCGCAGTTGTGTACAAAGGCGAGCGATTTGTTGCTCCAATACGGTGTCAGCGCCGTCAGGCTCGGGTGAAGTCCCCAGTAACCGTCAAGGTCGAGCAAGCCTGTCCCGCGCGACATTCCTATCGTCGGTCGAAGCTGCCTGTATTTATTGTCACCATATGGAGTGACGACATTCAAACCATCTACGCCACCACGCAAGAAGACAACTATCAACTTCCCGCTTTCAGAGTCTGCTTTAGGATTCTGGTACGCCCAGCTGTGGCGGCTGAAAGCTGTGGCAGCGAGCGGGGCCAACAGTGCTGCTTTGAGAAATTCTCGTCGGTCCATAACCACCTCAATATTTCATGAACTCAGGGCTTCCGATAATGGCTGCAACTTTCTGCTGCTCGGGTGCGTTCTCAATGGCTGTCTTCGTTTTTTCGGAGACCTTGCCACCATTTACGGTGCGTAAAATTTCCTCATACTTGACTGCTGTGTCTCGCTTTTGTGTTCTGCTCAGACGAGAAGCAAACTCCAGTCGCTTGATCAAACCGTCCGGGTTAAGCCAGGCATCTTCAGTGCATTTATATCCATCGGGCGTCAGGCAGCCATAGATTGGCTGTCCTTGCGATTTGAGGAACTGTTGCAATTGTTTCGGTTGATATCTGCGCATTCCGGTTGCGCGGTAGGCGGATACCGTGTAATGAAACGGGCTTTTGAATTTGCTTCCACGATTTGCTTGATCCCAGAACTCCTTGGATGAAAAGAGAGTGCTCAGGACCTTCTTGATGTTTCCATCGGATTTCAGGTAGGTGGCTTCGAGCTGTTTAACCAAAGTCTCAGGCGGTTTGTCGGCTACAAAGTATTGGGACAGCTTGAAGCTGATATGGTGAGCTGTAGAGGGATGCTTGGCGAGCATATCGAGGACTTGTTCGATTTCCTTTTCGCCTGTGCCTTTTATTGTTTGACCAAGTATGATCTTGTCTCCGAAGTCGTGCCTGCGTTGCTCGAAGATCGCATAAAAACCGCCTTGAGCGTTCGCTGCCTTGCCGGTAGGCATGCCCCAACCGGTAAGAACTCGTGCCAACTCCATGACGTCCTTTTGCGTGTAGCCGCCATCGACACCGAGTGTATGTAACTCCAGGAGCTCGCGTGCATAGTTTTCGTTGATCCCGCGCTTCTTGCTCTTCGGGTTGCGTTCCTGGTACCCAGCCTTCGTGTTCTGTGCATTGTCGAGGTAGAACATCATCGCTGGGTGATGCATAGTCGAACCAACCAGATCGCGGAAGTTTCCCAGAACATGCGGACGAATCGCTTGCTCCTCATAGGCACCGACAAGGACCTTGTCGACTCCTTTCTGCATGCATATATTGAAATGATTGAACCAGAAATCTGCTAGAAGCTCATTGAGCTGCCTCGGACTTTCAATGGCGCGAGCGACCTTCACCTCAATTACCGAATTCTCGACCTCGTTAGCCGGATTCGGTGGACCGCCCCGATTCTTCTTTGCTTTGAGCGGTTGGCTTTCTGTCATTGATTCCATTGACGCATCTTGATCTTGCATGGAATCAGTCATCGAGAGCTTTTCGGAGGATTGAGTCGCCGACTTTTCTGTTGCCAGTTGCTCCTTCTTGTCCGCTTTGCGCTCCAGCTTGAACATGCGAAACTCTGCTAAGAGCTCCCTGGAGGGCATGTGCAATGCAGGTGTGTCGCGCACCAACGAAACAAGCGTAGGCGGTTCGGCGATACTAGTAGGGGTGAGCTGTACGTCGATAAAGCGTTGTATCCCAAGCTCCTTCACCTTCTCGACGTCGCCAGGTCTGGGTCCGAAAGTGAGTCGATTAAGAACGTGGGTAGCCTGCTCGTCCGTCGTCCCGCGACTGGATTTGCTCTCCGTGTTTGAGGTCTTAGGTTTCGCTTGAACCGCGGTGGCAATCGAAAGAGCCAGGAGAATTGCCGTAACAGATTGAAATCGAGACATGGCAGTTTTCTTTGAGTGAAGGATCTTACGGATAACTGGTTCTTTCCCCGCTTGCTTGGATTTGAAAAACGCGCGCAGGGATTTTTAGTACTGGCAGGAGCGTGTTGCCGGAGGAAATTGGCAACGCCTATTTTGTAAGACGGCAGTTTTCGGCAAAAAGTTCAAATTTGTGAAGAACTTTCATTAAAAATCGTCCCAGTCTGTCCCTGGGTCATTTTGGGGATTTGGATCAGCTCGGAAAAATACTAGTTGAGCTGGCAGCCGATCATGGTCGTCTCCATCTCCATTTTTATTGACGGCTCCGCTTCCTTCCCGATCAGGTCGTCTAGCAGACCCTGGCTGATAGATTTCGGTCCTTGCCCCAACGCCCATGCCGCATGTTCCCTCAGCATCGGGTCTTCTTCTGAGAGCGCGAACATATGGAGCTCATCGAGAAGGGAGGTCAGTGTATTTCTATCTTCTTCAGTTACATCGCCCGTTGCTGCTCGAATCTGATTGCCCAGTACTGCCAGCGTGTTACGCAAAAGCCCTCTTCGCTTGGGTCTGCGCAGGGGAGTGTGGCTGAACTTCTGGAAGAACTCGTCTTGTGTAGACACCTTTAGAAGCGCGCGCAGGTCTAAATAATGACCGGCTCCATTCTCCGGGTGGAACTCATGCCATGGAGTTTGAGGCGGGCGCTGATTGTAAGGACAAACTTCCTGGCAGATGTCGCAACCGAAGACCCAGTCTCCCAGCTGCGACCTTAGCTCTCGTGGGATGCCGCCTTTATTTTCGATGGTCAGATACGAGATGCACAGATTTGCGTTTACGTATCCGGGTTCCACGATTGCATTGGTTGGGCATGCTGCGCCGCAGCGGAAGCAGTTTCCGCATGTTCCTTGATAGGGACCATCCGCTTCGATCTCGACATCGACGAACAGCTCTCCTACAAAATTGTAAGAGCCGGCGAGTTTTGGTCCAATTATTAGCGTGTTTTTGCCCGCAAATCCAAGACCGTGTCGAGCAGCGAAGCCCTGCTCGTAGAGCGCCACGTCGTCGGTAAACGGTTTGCCTGTGACCGTCAGCCCGAGTTCTTTTTGCAGTGCGTCTCGTAGTTCTCTTAACTTGCGGCGAATGACTGCATGATAGTCCAAGCCAACCGCATAGCGGGCAACCTTTCCGAAGAAACGCCCTGGCGGTGGTGGTTTCTCCGTGTAGTAGCTGATGGACACGATGATAGCGGAACGACTGCCTGAGTAGAGACCAGCCGGAGAGGTTCTGAACTCGGGGTTCCTCTTCATGTATTCCATGCCCGCTGCATAGCCCCGTTCAAGCCAATCTACGTAATGCACGCGTTCAACTGTCATGGGCTGTAGGGCACCAATTACGGTGCCCTGGAATCCGAGTGAGCTAGCGATCTCTTTAATTCTGTTTTTCAGATTCATTGCCAGTCGATCGTTCTAGTGACATGGTTGCAATAGCCAGCGCGATGCGCCGCACAGGGCACAAATCTATGCGTTTTCCTTCTTCGTAAACAAGCATGTGAGGGGCGAGCATCATTGTTGATTTCGACGAAAATTTATTGGAAGAACCGACGCTGTCTGATCTTTGGGCTGTATACCTGCTGGAAACACTCCTGGTGTGTGCTTCGATTAACGTCAATCCGAATTATCAGCTCGATCTCGCGTAACCTACCTTAACCAAACCGTGATCCCTTGGAGCTATCCACTGTAACATGCTGGCAAGGTATTGGGTACAGACTACGTTCGAGGAAATCCAACCGGATGTCTGAAAGGGATTCCGCCACCATTGACGACGTTTTGCTAAAGGAGCTGGCATATGATTTGCCACCGGAGCTTATTGCCCATGAACCGGCTCCTGTCAGGCATGGCTCGAGATTGTTGCGGTTGGAGCGAACGAAGGGTACGCTGGCTCATCACCACTTCCTAGACTTACCCGATTTGCTTGTTCCAGGCGATTTGATCGTGGTAAACAACACCAGGGTCCTTCCTTCTAAGATATTCGCTACGCGCGCCAGCGGAAGATTGGTGGAGATTCTTTTGCTCCATGCCAAGCCGGGAGAGCCGCGCCTCTGGGAAGCCATGGCGTATCCCATTCGCAAGATTAAACCAGGCGAGGTCCTTCAGGTTAGAGCCGATGGTGAGATTAAGCCAGAAATCACTGTCATGGATCTGATTTATGACAAAGACGGTTTCAAGCGACTCCTGCTCGATCTGGGCAGCCAGGACGAAGCTTATAGGATAATGCAGATGGCTGGACAAGCACCGCTGCCACCGTATATAGAGCGAAGTCGCTCGGTCGATGAGACCGAAGAGCAGTCGACTATGCAGAAAGAGACACGTGCTCGCGACCTGGAACGCTATCAAACCGTTTTTGCCCGCAACCCCGGTGCTGTCGCAGCACCTACAGCCAGCCTTCACTTTTCTGCGGAAGTGATTGAGAAACTACAAGCAAAAGGCATCGAGATTTGCGAGATAACATTGCATGTGGGTCCGGGGACGTTCAAACCGATCAGAACGACCATCGAAGAACATACAATCGAAGCAGAGCGGTTCGCCATCTCCACTGAAACGCAAGACAAGGTCAACGCCGCTAAGCGCGAAGGACGCCGTGTAATTGCCTGTGGTACCACTACCGTCAGAGCATTGGAGACCGCGGGTAAAACTGGAACTTTGATAGCCACCGCAGATGATGCCACGACACTTTTCATCAAGCCCGGCTTCAAGTTCAACATGGTGGACGCGCTTTTGACAAATTTCCATCTCAGCGGCTCCAGCCTGATTGTTTTGGTGGCCGCCTTCGCAGGGAAAGACCTGACTCGCACTGCCTACCGAACAGCAGTAGAAGAGCGATACAGATTTTTTAGTTACGGCGACGCCATGCTAATCACATAGCACCATAAAAATCACCCACTTGCTGAGCAGTTTAACTATCCAGTCTACTCAGCAATGACGAAATCGGGCTTTCTCGAATAGTCGAAGAGGCTTGGTACCTGTAGCTCTTTCTTGATTTCGACCGGTGAGCCGATTTCATCATAAGTTGTCGCCATTCTGATACCTCGTGTAAGGTTTGCTCTGGCTGTTTTGCTGTCTACCGATCTGAATCCGTTTCGGTCGGAACTAGCATCGAGATCGGGGACTTTGGCGACCGCATACTGGAGCCACTCTTTCATTGTCACCACGCCATCTTTGGGTGCGCTATCTGCCTGTCGCTGTTCCAGTCCTTCAGTCAGCAGCGCGTGCGTGAGTAGCCCATGTCCGAGCTTTTTGAACTCCAAAGCAGTATTGTCGGCCTGGCTGGCGGAAAG
>CAYTDR010000058.1:0-15759 GCA_964436185.1 uncultured Candidatus Obscuribacterales bacterium
CCGCCAGTGGTACCAGAGAGAGGCTCAATAGACCGCTGGCCGTCGCGATGTCGGTAGATTTTCTTTTGCGGCATAACTGTGAGGAATACCAGGCGTTCTGGATGCATGATTGCTTTGACTCATTACTGCTTCATTCGCGAGGGCAAACGCACATAACGGAAAAGATCTTGGATGCGCTTGAATGGGGTGCAGACACGATTGTGGTGGTATCAGATGCTTGCGAAAATGACGTCCCTGACGCCTCTCAAAAGGTTCTCGAGGCCTATCGTAAAATAGGTGGAAAAGCCGTCTTCGTTCATTTGAATCCGGTGTTCGATCCCGAGACCTATCAAGTTCGACCGATTGCAAGCATGGTACCGGCCCTGGGGCTACGTGCCGGTGAAGCGCTAGCGACAACTCTGGCGTTCGCGCGTTTCAGCGGTGGACAGATGACTCTCTCCGAGCTTGAAAAATACTTGCGTACTCAAGCAGAACGAATTCTACTGGGACAGAAAGACGAGCCTACAACTACAGGTGGTGACGTTGAATCACAATTGGCGGTGGTGGAATCGATATGAAAACACCTGATGTGTTCACGCTCAAGGGACTTCGTGCAGCACCGGCTCAAGTGACCGGTGCGTTCCGGCTTGTGCCACTTATCCGTGAGAATCTTTGTTCTGATATACGGCTTGGATTGGAGAAATACGATAGAGAGTTCGCTCGCGTTTCGCTCGATGATAGAACTGAGTATTGGTCCTTCATTCCGCACGGTTTTGTTCTGGATTGGGGGAAAGGGCCTTCATCGATAACGGTTGGTGGACAGATTCGCAAACAGCGGACCACTAAGCAACAGGGATGGTTTGCCATCCGCAACGAGCATCGGATGGTCAAACGGCGCTCCTCAACTGCAGTTCGAATCTTGCCTTTGCATCTGAGCATGGAATATTTTCTCGGATTGGCGTTCGCTGGTCCCAAAATTAATTGGCCGGAGTTCAGCAAATTTGTTAGAGACTATGGCCTGGGCTTCAGGTCTGAAATGTTCACGCGCGGACATTGGCTCTACAGATTCGATGAGGCGATTCGGACCTTTGAGATCAATGAAGGTCAGGTCGGAATGCTCGTTTACGCAGCCGATGAACTCGCATCGCTCTTTGTCGTTCCAACACCTGAAGACTATCGGCTCGTTCACAAGACACTCCTCGAAGACTTCTTCGGCAATTTGATCTACGACTACGCGGTCTACTACCAGTCATCAAAAATTGACTCCACCTTCAACTTCGATCGTGTCACCGATGTTCGCGGCTTGCGTCGAACACTTCACTTTGCCAGGGATGAATGGGCTAAATTCAGTACTGATGTAATGGCATCGAATCTGGTCGACCGCAGCATTCAAAAAGACGTCATCTACAAGCCAGGTAACCTTCAGTTAGAGCGCTTTATGACAGAGCTCGTTCTGAACGGCGTCAACTCAATTGGCGAACGGATAGTGCGCGCCGATGGTGAACTTCTGTACGCCAAAACATATAGACTCGACGCCGATCAGACCAAGAGGGCGTGGTTGCTGTCCGGTCTGGAGAGGAACGATTGGAATCTTCATGCCACCGCAGATAGTTTGCAGATGGAAGTAAAAGAACTCGTTCGCAGTCTGGAGCGCGCTGGATTTGGCTACATTCTAAATCCGGATCTACTCAGAAGATCACTAAAGCCGTGATTGGGCGAAGAGCCGACATATAACCAATCACACCAAGTGTATCTTTCTTCACCACTGCCCACGGACCGAAACCAAGATTTAAATAGTCATCCAGACAGTTCCTTAGCCAATCTTGAATCCAGCTGTCCGGTTTCACTCCGTCGCCGAAACGCATGACCTCAGCTTCTCCAAAGACGAAATTCATTGCTGGTCCATCAAGCGCTTCGAGCTCTCGAAGAATCAATCTGTTGGTTTCCAGTATCACCACTGTCGATTACTGATCGGACGTTTAAACTGGCGAGTCTTGAGGTTGGGCGACACGGAGTGAACGGGCTCTTTCTTATGAGTGAGTTTGTACCAGCGTGCAGAAGTGACTTTGCCGTCCGACGCGCGTTGCATTCGAAGTAACCATGTATCGAAGGATTCCACATCCACGGCACATATTTTTTCCAGATTGGTAACCAGCAAGACCTTCCGCTGACCAGAACCAAGCTCCGGAAGAATCACGTCGAATTGATATGAACGACCATTGACGGTGGCTCTGAAGACCGGGTTGCCAGAACCGTTCATAGCAAATGCGGCGGCGCGTCCATGCACCATTAGTGGTGTCCAGCGCTCCACAGCGTTCGTGACATTCGAACCAATCTCCGCAGTCTCTAAGCAAGACATATCAGAGAAGCATTTTTTGACTATTTGCGGGAGAACAGCTCTATCGTTGACTTCGAGAAGGACTTCACTTTCATTGACTTTGGCTTCGAGTAGTGCGTGCGGATCGATTGCGAACATTGCCATTTGAGGTTTGAATGCAACGCTTCGATTTTCCACTCTGTCCTGCAACTTGGTTTCTGCGATTCCGGAGTGAAGCTTCAACCTTTTCAGCTCTGCATATTGCGCTCCGGCTCTATCTTTCAGTGGGTTCGAGGAGTCGTACTTGGCAAATAGTTCAAACGCCTCGTGATATTTGTCAGTCGCCGCATTCATTCTGTTCAGCTTTTGATGGCAGCCAGCTTCCAGGTAGATGCACTCAGCTTTGTAGGGTTCATGACCCTCCTCGTCCAGTTGTGCAACTAACTTCTCGAGGTAATAAATTCCGCGTGTGTAGTCGCCCTCTTCAATTGATGCTACGGCATGCTTGTAGAGAGACAGGTCGTGAAGAACAAAATGAGTTACCTCAGTCTTTCCTTGCAGTGGCGCAGGAGAGGTTGCTGTGCCGTCCTCGGAGCTGGATTGTGAATCGCCACTAGGCTGCTCAACCGGTAACTGTTCGGTTGATTCCGCAAGCAACTGAACTCTTGTGTCATGGGCGGACTGAGCTGAATCGGCAGCAACAGCGGCCGTTTCGCATAAAGACAATGCGTACAAGGCAATCATCGTCGTTCTCAGCACTTTCAACGTACGTTCGACCCCACATGAAGTCAGAAATTCGACATACATTGCCATTCTATTAGATTTTAGTGTCGTGATGCTTTCTCTGGCAAAGACCGGCCCGGAGCGCATGCATTCCGTTCATTCTTCAAAAGCGATCGAGTTTAACCTGGCCCCTAGTCTTTGTAAAAGACGACGCAAGGAAGTAGCGATTCATCCTCGAATGCGCCGCATACTCTCCAACCCTCTTTCGCTCGCATGTTGATCAAGTCGCTCAACTTCTTGTCGCGTGCCACGAAAAATCCGCCTCGAGCGTGTTCGACATGGTACTCGTATTCGGGCTGTCCAGTATCAGCAAGAAAGATGAGAACCGGCATTAAGCCGGCATGCATGATTGTTCGAAGGCGGCAATTACTTCGGAGCTGCTGCTGGACGATCTCATGATTGATTGTCGCAGACGAGTTCTCCAAAATACTCACCGGTAATACCACAATTTTGGGATCTGATGCCTCCGCGGCGGTGGACTTCTTATAAATGGCCAGTGGAGGGCTCAGCGGGCTGTCGAGAACTGTCATGACGATCCAACCCTCATCGTGTCGGTTGATAAGGGCATCACGAATGTCGTCGATCTCAGAATGCTTTTGTACGTGAGGAACGATTTCAGTGAGATACTCAGCTGTGCTTGCATCGGAATTATTGACAAAGATCAACGACGGCATGCGAATTTCGTCGCCACACGCTTCGACAACTTCCCAGCCGTCTTTGGCCATCTCGTTGACCATTCGTTGAATCGCGGCTAGCTCCGTCTCATCATGCTGTTTATGCACGCGTTCGATTCTGTATTCAAGGGATTGCATTGTTTTTGGTGTGTTCATAGCCAACCTCGCCGAACGTTTTTACGCGTCTAATTCTTGTCTCTGCTAAGACTAATGCATTTTGCTTCAACGAATCGTTAATTTCGAAATCTCTTCTCCTCGTGGACGTTCACAGGCTCACGCCGGAACAATTAGACACAAGATTAATGAGTAAGTTGTCTCGAAGCTTGGAACAACTAGAAGGCCACCTCCCATGCACCAAGTCCTTTTGCGCAGGCTTTTGTGGGGAAACGTCTGGTGGCGGCAAAAAGAGGAGTAGCATTTGATGAAATTTAAGGCGGTCCCTACTACACTGATGGGACTTGTTTCGGTGTTTGCACTCAATGCACCACTCAGCGCTGTTGCAGCGGGAGCGGCAGGAACAGTTCCAATTCCCGTTCAGCGATTCGCCTGTGGTGCTCCAGGCGCCAGTTCTCGCTACGAGTCACTCTCGAACGGCAATGGACTTGGACCTACGAATTTGTTTGTGGAGGCGAATCTTGTCGGCACCAACCCACCAGGCCCGAGCACGCTCAGAAACGCGGGCTACATCGCAGTACCTTCCAGACTTCAGCCACCCAGTGCAAGCACCGGATTTCGAAGTTTCACTCTGACCTTCAAAGATGGCGTGAATGGTCTCGCGAATTCACGAGTGCAGCTCTCCTTCGAGTTTCGCGGCGGGGGGCGCGTTCGATTAACAAGGAGTATACCCTCGCTAACTGTATCTCTGCCGGATGTTAACGGTTTCCAGACTGTAACTGCGACTGCCCAGCAACTGGACAGTTTTATTGACGTGAGTCAGGGTAACCTGATTAAGTTTGCTGCCTATGTCGAGACGGAAAATTCTCCATCTTCGATGTCTTTTGGTAACCTACAGGTGCAGAGTGGTCAGGGTAATTATGCCGTCAGTGGTATTAAATACAATTCTGCGACATGCCCTGCAATCGATGGACCACTCTAAGGTTGATGGAAGTAGGCCTTAGCTAGAGAAGATCGTAAAGACTAGAACGCAACCCACCTCGGTTCCTCGTGGCGTGTTTCTCCGCCTTGGAATTGAGGTTGGATTGCGTGAAGGTGGCCCGATTGGCCTACCACGCCCATGCTGCGAATACGAAGCTGTACAGGGAATCTTTTGTGCAGGTTATCTTTTTTCGAGAACGGCTACACAGAATCGAATCGCTTGTTCCATGAATGAACGAGTCTTTATTGAAGGCATTTCTCGAATAAAGCGCGCACCATGAGCAGTGCGCTGAGTTCGGCGGGGAAGTTCTGACTCGCACTGTTTTAGTGTTTTATCGAACGGATGTGGAGCTAGGTGGACCGAAATGTGACCGTGATCGCGACTATTGTAGTTCATCAGAACCCCTGAACTTTTCCTGAGCTTGCTTATTCGGTGACTTGTTGGCAACAGTTTCGTTCAATGCGCTGGCGAGGGGTCTGCTGCGTTCGTATTGCGATGATGCGAGCCGGTGAAAGCCGTAACGCGCAGCCAGCACGAATAGAATATTGGTGAGGGGCAATTTCAGGAATAATCCCAGTGCTCACGACAGACTGAAAAAGCTAGACTCTATATGGTTCATCAGAGGTGCAGTATGAAGTGTAGCGATGGAACAACACCGTTCGGTCCCCAGGTGCCGACACGCTGGAGAATCAGAGGTCTGCTGAAGGAAACGTTTTATACATTTTTTCTTTCAACCGTCATGTTCGTTGCTATTAAAGGCACCGTCGCAGAAGCGCGCTACGTGCCCTCTGGCTCAATGCAACCGACCTTGCAAATCAATGATCGTATCTTGGTGGAAAAGCTTTCAACGAAACTTGGTGATGTCAAACGAGGGGACATCGTCATCTTTTATCCTCCTGAAATTGAAATTGGGAAAGCGAGCCATTTTGCTGATGTTGTGGGAGGTCTGCCATTTTTCCCTGGAAATCCGACTTTCGTGAAAAGAGTAGTCGGTGTGCCGGGCGACAAAATTGAAATGAAAAAAGGGCTTGGTCTGTCCGTAAACGGAACAATTCTGGACGAGTCCAGCTACGTTAAAGAGACCGCAAACTACAATTTGAAGACGCTAAGTGATATCGGTGGTTACTCCTCCGAAGGAAAGCCGATTCGTCCATTTGGCGACAGCAATGGAGCTGTGGTGGTACCTCCCGATCACGTCTTCGTCTTGGGAGACAACAGAAACAACAGCGCTGATGGACATGTTTGGGGGTTCTTGCCGAAAGATCGAATCGTCGGCAAGTTGTGCATGTTTTTGTGGAGAGACTCTTGGTTGAACATTTAGATAATCCCTCGAGTTCGTTTTAATCAAGGTCTGCAGATGACGCGAATCACAAAGGGAATGACAGTTGATCTCCCTGTCGAGCGGGCTGTGTGAGTTTTTATCGATGACAACGGAAATGTCTATAGATTGCCGATGGACTGCCGTAGTCCTTACGCCGGACAAGTCAGGCAAGAAGCCAACGTATAGGTATGTTCGCTGGAACTCTTTTGACGAGGGATAATGGTAACGACGAATGAACCACAGCTCGAAGACAAGGACAAGGACTATCTCTCCATCGCAATAAGGTTCGAGGGAGCGTGGAGATACATGTTGTTTGGGTTGTGGAAGAAATTTGGCGGCAGCATTCTTTTTGAACACGAATGGCACAAGGGTGAATTCGTTATGTTCCCGGATGACGATTTCGAGAAGTATTTCACTCGCGCAACCGGGCTATTTCTCGCAAAGGCGGTGAGATACTTTGTAAAGGCAAAGGTCAATCCAATCACTCTAGAAAGTGGAGCTTTGATACGAGCCCAATTCCTGCAAACGAAAGAACTTGCCAAGGACGAAAAGAATTGCTACCAGATGATGTTCGTGGGCGAGACAGGCGGAATTCATTGCATTGATTTTCAGGTGGAGGGAAAAAACACCGCCAGCAGTATCAGTTGTGACCTCGGTTCCTGGAAAGTAGATGCACCGGAGGACTCGATTCTGTTAGAAATTGAGAAGCTAGAAGACAACGGATTTGAGCCAACATTGCTTTCGATACTTTATATGCACAAAGCCAAGTGCTGTATTACTAGGGAACGAAGAATTTCCTGAAGAAGGTGCCGATTGGGCCGCTCGGCTATGGCGTTCCGCAGGAAATGTCCAGTGGGCGGGAGTTCGGCGATTCCACCCTGATAGAACGATTTCGGCTGATTTTGTGCAGAAGTACGTGCCGGAGTGGGACTGGCTTTTGAACGAAGACTAGCCGCTCAATACATACTCAGAAGGACTAGGCAATCTGATTACATCCAAGAGTTTGATTGTTCGATGGTTCGAACTTCCAGGGTTTGACGAGGGTGGATTTTTGCCTTATTAAACCTAGCTTTAGTTAGCTGACTCGTTATTAAAGGAAGATGCGGTATCCTTTAATAAGGCTTCTAGCTATTAAAGGGACCTTTAATAACCGTATGGAATCTAAGGCGCAAGAAAGGCTTGGTGAGAGGATTCGCTGTTCGGCAAATAGCGAGGAACCCTACTGGGCTCTTGTGCCTCGCCCATTGCCGCCACAAGGGTTAGAATTGGATGGTTTCCAAGCGTTGGTGGAGAAGTCGAGCCGAGCCTTAGGCCGCCTGGATGGATTGGCAACAATATTGCCCGACACTCAGTTATTCCTTTACATGTATGTTCGAAAAGAGGCGGTTCTATCGTCTCAAATTGAGGGAACACAATCTTCCCTATCCGACTTGCTCTTATACGAAAGCGCGGAAGCTCCCGGCGTTCCGTTGGATGATGTACAAGAGGTCTCTAACTATGTAGCTGCGATGAATTATGGACTTGGGAGGTTAAGAGAAGGATTTCCGATGTCCATGCGATTAATCAAAGAGATACATGGCGTGTTAATGGCAGGTGCGCGGGGAGGAACCAAGTCCCCAGGCGAATTCAGACGTAGTCAAAACTGGGTAGGCGGAACGAGACCAGGTAATGCAAGATATGTGCCACCACCGCCGGAGCGGGTAGTCGAGTGCATGAGTGACTTAGAGAAGTTTCTTCACAAAGAAGATAACCTGCCACTGGTTGTTCGTGCGGCCCTTGTACATCATCAATTTGAAACCATTCACCCATTCCTCGATGGGAATGGCAGGCTAGGAAGGCTTTTAATCACTTTAATGATGTGCGCCGAAGGTGTTCTTTCCGAACCAATACTTTACTTGAGCTTGTACTTCAAGACTCATAGGCAACAGTACTATGCACAACTTCAGCAGGTACGGGAAACAGGGGATTGGGAAAGCTGGATTGAATTTTTTCTTGAGGGTGTGCAGGATATTGCTCTTCAGGCAACGGATGCTGCGCGTGAAATTCTCTCGATGATTCAAGCTGATCGTGCAAAAGTTTCTGGAATTGGACGAGGTGCTGGATCGGCCCTCCAAGTCCATCAATATTTGGAGAAGAAACCGTTAGTCGTGATACCAGAAATGGTGAAGGCTCTCAGCTTAACAACACCCACCGTCACGGCAGCGCTCCACAATCTTGAGCGAATTGGAATTGTGAGAGAGGTAACGGGAAAGCAAAGAGGACGAATATTTGTGTATGACTCGTACTTGAAAATACTCGAGCGAGGAACCGAGCCATTGCGTAGGTAGAAGTTCCAATTGGAGCGTTCCGAATTTGCATTCTATAGGCGTTCCACTAATCGAAATTGGCTCAACGAAAAAGCCCTTAGACGGGATTTAGGGTAGGCGAGAGAGGACTTGACCTCAAGCCGGAAAAATTTCGGTGTGGATTTCACCTTTCCGCCCAAAATATTGAACACGACATCCTGCTAGTTGTACGAAGTATCCAACGCATCCAGCGTTCATCGTCTTGCGAACAAAATCGAGATAGCTATGCTCGCCGCGTTGACTCTTACCGACCGCGGCGGCAATATTTTCTTCGGAAAATTCTCGTGCTATTTCGATCTCTTCGTGAGGCAAACTGACAACGTATGACTGGCCATTCGCCAGGTAGTATGTATTTTCTTGTCGGGCATAGTCTGCATGGTAACGCTCTACACCAATACTTTTCAATAACCTTAGAATCTCGGGAAATGTCATGGTTCCGAAAAGGGAACCATGCACACACTCCTCCATTGTTTTGGTTGCATCCTTGCTAATTGCGGTCATAGGTTGGGCTCCTGTTTATCAAATTGCAGTGATAGTCAGTTCTAGCGTTTGTTTGCTTATTTTGTTGGCACCTTTTTCCAACCATTGGTCACGACTATTTCCTTCAGAAGTCGCACAAACTCCGTTCTTTGTTTTGAAGAGAGATGCCCAAAAAATTGGTCGTCATTTTTGTCGGCGAGTTTCGCAAGCTTTGGAACTAGCCTTCGACCAGCTTTGGTCAGTTCAAGAGTTTGATATCGACCATCCCGATTTGAAGGAACAGCCATGCCTAGCTGCTTTTTCACCAAATCTTTTGCTATTAATCGATCGATCAATTTGGAAACCGCACCACGGCTTAACGCCAGTCGCTCAGCTAAATGACTAGGATTTGCCGCCGAATGTTCGAACATTTCTCTCAATACCACCCACTCAGCAACCGTTACGCCTTCGGTTTCAACCTTTGCAGTAAAAGCTTGAGAGACCTGATTCGATACAAAGCGAAGCCAGTAACCTACATGATCCTCCAGACCGCTTACAGCTTTTGGCATTTTTATTTCCAATTGGTTTCCTAGGAAACTATATCACGCCTGACGATGGAATCGGCTGTCGTTCCAAGATTCAGTGTAATCGGTGCGCATAGCGAGGACTCGAGCAGACGGGCTCGAGCTACCGCAACGTTGCGTAGGCCTTTATATCCGATTCCACGGCACACAACTGTTTATCGATATCACTTACGGTACCACGCAACTGCGCGATGAACATCCGATGGCTGGCAACGCAGCGAGCTCGTTTGGCTCTAACATCAACCAGAACCTGCCATTCATCAGGCTTCCTGATAAGTACTCTGTCAATCGAGCTGATCATGATTTCATCTTCGCCCAGGCAGCGGTTTTGGTCAGCTTCTGATTTCAGGCAGCGATCGCGTTGTTGCAACAATCTCGCACGATAAGAAGAGAGCGAGGGCGGAACGTCCGAATCGGCACCCGAAGCCCATAATGGAACGCAGAGAACGAGTGCACAAGCGATTGAAAGAGAATAAGAAAGCTTTTTGAACATCATTTTTTCCATCGTATTGAATACAACGGCGCGCGTGGGAGATAAGTGAGTTTTCCAAATTTACCCGCGTTAGTCTGTAAATTCAAGACGGTTATCCACACGCACAACATTGATATGGTCAATATCCGCTATGTTTGCATTTGAATATCAGCTGAAGTAAGGCTGCTTTTGTGCTTTAGCAACGAATTTCGAATCTAGAGCTCACGTTCCTCAACCTAATCACCTTACGCCGGGATCGTTCCAGCATGCGCTTTGGCGAATAGTTCGCCGATAGCAAGAACGAGGACGCTGCCTTTATCTTCTGTTCTTTAATCCTCAAATAAAGCTAAGATCTGTTTGAAGATTTTTACGTACACCCTGCCAAAAAGTTTGACACATATCTCCATGATGATCGCAGTTCGTCGACGAATCACTTCATCGAAGTTGGAACACAGACATTTGTATGCGGTCGATCCACGTGCGTTTCAAATCGGCTGCCAGTAAGCTTCTTGCTTCTTAGTTCATTTGTCTATATCAGACTTGAATGATCGACAATGCTTTCGTGGTATATCCACTTCTACGTGATGAATGACAATCCATGCGAAGTTTCGCGATCGCGCACCATACAAACAGCTGGCATCCTTGTGATTGAACCGGACGAGTCTTGGAGTAAGCTATGTCTCGAATCGAGCGATTGTTGGCGATGGAAGAAGAGATTGCGCGTGGTCGATATCCCAGTGTCGAAAAGCTATGCGACATGTTTGAGGTGGCTCAACGAACCGTCTATGACGACATTCGGCATCTCAAAGAACGGCGAGGTCTTGAGATTGAGTTCGACCACTTTAAGAAGGGTTATTACAATAAGAATCCGAACAAGAAGTTGCCGCAGTTCGAGTTGACCAGTGGAGAAGTTTTTGCACTTACGCTCGGCAAAGAAATGTTATCGCAATACAGCGGAACTTCTTTCGAGCCAGTTCTTCGGAGTGGGCTGGAGAAAATCTATGAGCGGTTGTCGGAACGCGTAAAATTCGATATCGACGATCTTAAGTGCATGATTCGATTTAGTTCGTCTTCCACGATTCAAATCAGCAGGAAAATGATGCTCGAATTGTACAAGGCGAGTGAACAATGCATCTCTGTTGATATTCGCTATTACTCTGCTCATCGCGGTGACATTACTGATAGACGAATAAATCCGTGCCGACTTTTGGAGAATCGAGGCACATGGTATGTCGTTGGCTTTTGTCACCTCCGACAGGCTTTGCGTTTGTTCGCTCTGCACCGAATACAGTATCATGAGATGACAGAAGAAATCTTCAATCCTGAGGATTATAAGGTTGATGATTATCTCGATTCTGCGTTTATTCTCGAACACTCGGAGGCGGAGCATCGGGTAACTATCAAGTTTGGGTCACACGCTGCACGGTATATTCGAGAGCGTACTTGGCATGCGTCGCAAACGTTGAACGAACATGAGGACGGAAGCTGCACGCTTTCGTTCATCACTCCGAGTTTAGATGAGGCCAAACGTTGGGTGTTGGGTTACGGTGCCCAGGCGGAAGTGCTGGAGCCGGAGTCTTTCAGAGATGTTATTGCCTCTGAGCTTGAGAAGATGCTCAGTCTATATACGGTGAAACTGCCGAATTAACAATTAAAATTTGAAGCGGCGGAACTCTATCAACCGCCTTTCTTGTTAGCCTGATATCGAGTGCATATCTGGTGCGCGTCCTTGATCTTGTGGCGCGCAGAGGGTAATGATCGATGATAGAGCTAGGCGAATCGGGGCGGCAAGGAATGCGGTCTATGAACAGAGTGTGCGCGTTCGGTAATGGAAGCCAGGATAGACCATGGACCGGGACAGATTTGGAGTCTGTGGATTACGTATTGAGCTCTCCAGTTTATGAATGTTTTGCGTCCAGGAAACAGTGGAAACGGCTAGGTCTTGCTACTGTTATGGTATCGCGCATGGTGTCTGCTGATCGGTTTGTCTTTGCGGTGTATATGGTGGACGTTCTCTGTCTCGGAGTCAAGGACACTTTTGTCGCATGGAATGAATCTGAAGATGGCTACCAATGGGCTCGTGGCGGACTTGCCGAAAAGTTCGATCTTGTAGAGTTTGGTTATGAAGACTGCCGCAGTCTGATTTTGGGTGCGATTGATTTTGCTGCTGGTTTTGGTTTTGAACCGCATTGCGATTGGAGCGAATCTAGTCATATCATTGAAGCTGGTCGGCAGTACGAGCCGAAGTTCGAGTTCGGTGAGAACGGTACCCCCGTGTACATTCCTGGCCCGCGCGACAACGCTGCGAAAGTTTTGAGGACCTTGCGAGGGGTCGAGCACATCTATAGGCAGACTCCAGCTATCGGCACGAAGAACGCGAGTTTGGGAACCTTGTGCTGAATTCTGCCGATATCCGGCAGGCACCTTTGTGGTGGGCTAGGTGAGTCATTTTGTATCTTCGTCATCTTTACTCGGAATATCCCACCGCTTGCAAATTTGTTTTATGCGCGCATCTGTTGTCGTCGCATCAACAGTTGCGCCGTTTTTGTGATACAGCGATGAAAGTGATTCCAAGCACGGTAACAACATAGGATTGCCCTTACCGAGTTTGATTTCCAGTGCCGAGAGGGCATTGACGAGGAGCAGCTCGGCCTCTTCATATCTGGTTTGCGCGGTTCTCAATTGTGCAACGGTTATTGCGATTTCTGCATGCATCGGGTTATCCGGAGATACTTCTCGATCGACTATAGACTGCGCTGTATCGAGATGTTCAGCTGCTTCCGAGATGTTTCCATTGTCCAAAAGTAAATTACCGAGCTCTTCGTGTGCCGCAGCGATCTGGAGGTCGGTGCAGAGCTCTTTGTCGGCAGTGTCAGCTTGAGGATTGTCCCGTATATTTTCACGTACTGATAGGCAGCGTCGTAAAAGTGGCTCTGCATCTGAGTATCGTTTTTGCTTGCGATACAAGCTTCCCAATTGACTTAGATGAGGTGTCACGGCAAATGAGTCCGCGCCGGAATCCTCTTCCATGATGGACAGAATACGTTCTCGAATTGGCTGAGCTTCGTTATAACGCCTGAGCACCTCGAGGATCCAGGCTCTCGCAAACATGGCCGAACCCAGATTGGCTGCGTGAACCTTACTCATGGCTTTGTCCATCGCCGAGGACTCATTCTTGATGCTATTCGAATAAGCATTCTCGATAATTGGAATGCCTCTCTCCGATAGTTGCAATGCTCGAGTAAGATCCCCTCGCAGCATGGAGTGAACAGCCGAGTTCATGGTTGCAGTAGCGAGACCGCTGAGGTCGGAGGAGTCCTCCAACAGCGACAAACGCTCATCGTCTAGTGCGGAGCTCCTGTCGTATTGACCGAGCAAGTAGTGGTGTACCGAGCATGCCTGCAGTGTGATTGCCAGAGGAGTCGTCTGTCGAGGCAAAAGGTTTTTCGGGAACATCCAGTCGGTTGCGCGGGCGAGACCAAGTGCGAGTTGAAATAGGGATGTCGCCAGGGACGTTCGATGACTTCGGTATTGAGCCTCTGCGAGTTTCATAATCATGACTGGCAACGTAACAGTCGATACCCAGATGACGATGGGAAAAAGAATGACAGCTATCAAACCACCGGCAATCCATTCCATTGTAAGTTGGCCCTCATCATCTGCTAGTCAAGATTGTTCCACCTCATAAGGCACAAATCTCGATTTGAGAGCCAGCCGAAGCATCGAGTACTGGTCTGTCGCTAGCAGCCGCCAACAATGTTGGCTTACTTGTTCGGTATTTCAGTCCCGCCTGGTCTCTCCAGAATCGGAACTTATCGCCGCTGATTACGTCCATCTCCGTATCAGGCACAAGCGAATTAAAATTTTCGAGCTGATTCGGAGTGCATTTAAATCACAACGGCGCCCGCAGCGGCGCCTATTTTATTATCTAGGTCGTTCCGCCCAAAGATCGCTTCAACCAGCTAAAATGTCACTCCCCAGTCGCGAGCAGTTCCGATGAAAAAGAAGTCAGCAGTATCACATATCGAAGTCGGGCATTCGAGTTCTCATCCTGCATCTGGGGGAACTGAGTCCTGCGACAGACTCTCGGAGAAGGACGTGATTCGCCGGTGGCTCGCACCGGAGGACAACTTGCCTCAACCGCGCAGTGAGAAGGCAATCGTGCTTGTCTCAACTGGTGGCAACGAACGCGCCGTAACGCACGGTCAGGTAGAAAACTTGATTGCGCACGGGATTGAACAATTAAAGGAACATGGCGTCAAAGAAGGTGAGAAGGTCGTCTTCTATTGCGAAAACTCTCCGGAAATGAGTTCTACAATATTCGCATGCTGGTCGCTGAACGCATTGTCGGTTCTCATCGATTATCGTATGGAACGCGCCGACGTGTTAGCCATATGCAAAAAGTTGGGCGCCAGGCTGCTGTTCACATCGAAAAACATCTACAAGGATTTTGCAACCGAAACTATGCCATTTACCGAAGAAGGGTTCGTGGTGATCGACGTTTCGCCATTTGCCGACTTCAAAGACACAGTACCGAAATCGCAGCTCGACATCGAGAATATTGACCTCGACCGACCTGCTTTTGCGATTCTCACTTCGGGAACCACTGGTCCTCCGAAAACTTCAATTCATACACTGCGATCGTTGGCTCGAAACGTCATCGACCTTGCCGAAGCCTCAGGTATGCAAGGCGGCATGACCGCTCTGACACCACTTCCGCTTAGTCACGTTTACGGCTTGTTGGTGTTTCTGGTAAACCAAGTTCTCGGCGTGAGGACTGTCCTGACAAAACTCGAACCTGTCGGTTTCGTCAAAGCCGTTTACCGGCACAAGCCGGAGCTGATCGCCGCATTGCCACAGTTTTATGGTGCATTGCTGTCTGCTCCTGATGGGCTCATCGACTTGAGCAACGCAAGATTGCTGCTGTGCGGGGGGGCACCACTGACAGTAGCACTTGCGGACAAGTTCGAAGAGACGTTCGGAAAGAGATTGAACAATGGTTATGGCTCAACCGAGTGCAAACTTGTGTCATTCAACAAAGACGGTCCGGTTCTATCGGTGGGAAAACCAGTAGGCGACATCAAAATCGAAATTGTCAACGAGCAAGACGTGCTCGTGCCCGAAGGCGCAAGCGGTGAGGTAAGAATAACCGGTCCAATATTGATGGAAGAATATCTGGACAATGAAGAGAAGACTAAAAAGGCGCTCAAGAACGGGCATTATTATACCGGTGACATCGGTCGTATCGAGGACGGCTATTTGTTTGTTGTCGGGCGCAAAGGCGATTACATCTTTGTAGGCGGAGTCGTTGTTCAAGCTGGCGAAGTGGAAGAGGCGCTACGGAACTATCCAGAGGTGAAAGACGTGGCGGTAACGGCGGTTCCAAACAAGCGGTTGGGACAAATCATTAAAGCATCTGTAGTTCTGATAGACGAAGAAATGGCCGACAGGCTGAAATCGACCAACCCGGCCGAGAGTCGGGAAGCACAAAGTCAGGTGCGACGTCAGTTCAATGCATTTTGCAAGGATCACTTGTCACGCTATAAGCGTCCCATGAAATGGGAGTTTCGCGGTCCCCACGAGGACCTGCCAAAAACGCTCGCCGGAAAGACTGACAAGAAATCAATGTGAGCTTTCATACGATCAAGACCCTGCGAATTAGCAGACTGTCTCCTATAAGAGCCACTGCCCATAGTGCAGCTGCCTACCAATCAATTGCTGCGGCTTCC
>CAYTDR010000059.1:0-15753 GCA_964436185.1 uncultured Candidatus Obscuribacterales bacterium
GCTGTCTCAGAAATTGCGAACACTCCGGTGCTCGAACAGCGGATAGAGCCAACAGAAAATGCGGCAGCCAAACTGCATCCTGAGGCAAGCAAGCCCGAGCCTAAGCATGGACGACAGAGCACGTTTATGCGAGCAGCGGCGCTCTTTGCCGCAATCAACATGGTTCTCGCTTTTACCACGCCATTCTATTTCGACAAATTCGATTTCCCTTATAAAGGCTGGGCCTGGTGGACGTTCAACGACATTCGCAACTCCACCGACGTCAACAATGTAGCCATTCTCGGATCTTCATTGCTCGTCAGCGCCGTCAACTCTTGCGACGCCACATTCTTGAACAAGTCCCTGAATCTCGTCTCCTATCACAAGGCGAAGTATTTCGATTCGAAACTCGCCGGTAAGCTCGACGGCGAATTCAATACCTACAATCTTGCCGCTCCCGGACAGATGCCGTCGGACGCCTACATGACCTTGACGGCGATGCTGAAGACCTCCCACCGTCCGGATGTCGTGGTATACGGCGTCGCTCCCCGTGATTTCCTTGACAGCTCGCTTTCCAGTCCTCTGGACACGGAACCGTTCAGGTTCCTGCATCGGTTGGTGAACCTCGATGACGTCATGCACATGATGTTCCGCTCTCCCTGGGCCAAGCTCAATTGGCTGCTAGAGCGGGAAGTCTACCTTTATGGCAACGCCCTCGATACGCAAATGATGATCGCCAACAGCTACGAGAGCATCCTCAACAAACTCTTTCCGCCGCCAACCGGCAAGCGCGCTTTCACCTATTGGGATCGGGTCAAGCTCCTGCCTAAGTTCAAGGCCGGCGAAATTCATCCCCTGGCTATCACTGTCGGCCCCGAAGATCAAAACAATCCACCTCCTTACGAAGACAACTCGAACGAATACAGAGAACGATATAAAGATCCCGACGATCTCACCTACAGAACGCAGCTGTTCTTCCTCAAGAAATTGGCTGAGCTCTGCAAGAGGGAGCGGATTGAGTTGATTGTCGTAAACATGCCTTTGACCATGGACAACATCCGAATACTGGGCGCCTATCAGTACATGGCTTACGTCAATGCACTCATCCACTTCTCGAAAGACAATGACGTGCCGACCTTCGATCTCAACAACATCGCCAACTTCAAAAAGAAGGATGACTTTCATGACGGTGTGCATTTGAATGCTCACGGCGGAATGAAGTTCTTCAATCGACTGACGAACATCCTGACCTCCACTCCAAGAACGAGAGTAGCTCTCGAGCTTGCCGGTCAACATCTGGCACGTAAGCGCAGCCTGGCAGGCTCGGTAACCCCCACACACATGGAGCCCAAACCACTGGACTTGTAAGTAATATGAAAACAGACAAGGACAAGCGAACATTCATGAACTGCCGTTTTATCACGGCATTAGCAATTGCTTGCGTAGTGGTGGTCGTCGTCTCCGTTCTGCACAAAGAAGTGAAGCCGGTCCTCACCCTGGAGACCCTGACCAATTCTGCCAATGAGCGCAGGCAGGAAGGCGACTGGATCTGGTGGATCACACGCGGATATTTGAAGAGTGGTACCGATTGCGATGTCGCGGTATTTGGAAGCTCTCAGATGGGTGCCGCGCTATATTCTGCCGAAGCTGAATTCAGGAAAGACGCCGTCGATACCGTCGTAGTACGGAACTCAAAGCTGATCGAAAACCTCCTGGCGAAAGACTTCGGATTCGCAGCCAAGAGTTTCAACTTCTCATTCGGTGGCGCGATGATATCGGATCAGTATCTCCTCGCCAGCTCGCTGTTCAATGAGCAGCACAAACCGAAGCTCGTCATTATCGGCGTCAATCCCCGTGATTTCATCGACAACTCGCTCGCCTCTCCCAGCGCTACCGATCCTTATAGACTATTGGCTCGTTATGCCGACCTCAGAGGACTGGAGTTCGCCTCCTTCTCCAATCCACTGGAATGGATGGATTGGAAGATGAACAATTCACTGCCGATCCGCCTTGAAGGCAGAGCCATGGTCAAGGATGCCACTGCTGCGGTATCGAATCTGGTGCGGCAGACAAACAAAGACTCGTCCACACTTCAGGTTCCTGGCGAAGGCGAGACAGAAAACTCCGAAGAGAAAGCTGCCGCCGAAACTGAAAAAGGCGACGCACTGAAAGCGCTGTACCAGACAGGCGGACATGTGAAGCCTGGACAGTGGCGGGTTGTAGCAACGAGCTGGGGCGCGTTCAAGGACAACACCAGGGAATACCAGGTCCGCTACAAGAACCCCTCGCCAGCTATTTACCCTCAGGAAAGGCAATTCTTTGAGCACTTGTTGGCTCACTTGCAGTCTCAGAACATCAAGACCCTGGTCGTCGGTATGCCCAGCCTGTGGCCTAATCGAGCGCTCTTGTCCGATCAATTCTGGTCCGACTTCAGAAGCTATGTAGCATCCACTTGCGCCGGATACGATGCGGACTGGGTCGACTTTACCGATGACAAAAGGTTTTCATCCAACGACTATCTCGATACTGTGCACCTCAACTCCACAGGTGGTACCAAGCTTATGAAGGCCATTGCCGAAAGCGCCAGACCCATGGTGGCAGAGTTGAATAGACCTAATTCCAGGTATAGCAAAACGCGCGCAGTAGCCGGCACCGGCTCTGATCTCTAAGGGCTGATAACATGACAATTCTGTCGGTGGAAAACAAGGAAAGACTGGAAGCGGGTCGCCCGCTAAAGACATCCGGGGCTGAGAGTTCCTCGAGGGCGAGAATCGATCGTGGTCGACGCGCAGATCTGACAAGCATTGTTTGCTTCACCTCGGTCTTCCTGGTTGCCTGTGGAATCTATTTTCTCTATCTCGGCGATCATCCGCTCTTCAATCCGGATGAAGCACTGTATTCGGAACCAGCCCGCGAAATGCTCGAGTCCGGAGACTATGTGACCACGTACATGAACTACGTTGTCCGCTATACCAAACCGCCTCTGACAATCTGGGCACAGGCAGGCGCAATGTATCTGCTAGGCGCCACGGAGTTTGCATCGAGATTGCTTTCCGCCGCCTGCGGAGCGATTCTCGTGGGCATCACCTATTTGTTCGGCGAGAAGTATGTCGGCAGACGTCCAGCCCTCTTTTCCGCTCTCGCCCTGGCAACAGCACCTCTATTCATGGGAGCCTCGCGCCTTTCGATCACGGATATTCCACTGGCTTTCTTCATCGCCGGCTCTATAATGTCCCTCTTTCACGGATTCCAAACGAAAGAGAATCGATGGAAATGGATTGGCTACGTTCTTCTCGGACTTGGCGTGATGACCAAAGGACCGGTAGCGTTGGTGCTTCCTGCAGGTGTTCTCGGACTCTACCATGCCGCCACGGGAGAAATTCGTCGAGCCTGGAGCTATTACAATCCGATTGCCGGACTGGCTGTTGTTACGTTAATTGCCATCCCCTGGTTCGCTCTCGAGATCTACGTCACTAAAGGCGAGTACTATCACGCCTTTCTGGTAAGAGAAAATTTCGAACGATTCACGAGCGTCGTCGATCACAAATACGGCTGGTGGTACCACCCGGTGGCAATGTTGGGCGGCTTTTTCCCCTGGACCATCTTTCTCGTCGTTGCGAGCGTCTCATACCTGTCCAAGACACTCAGACACATACGCTCGCAAAAAACGTCCGTTGGCAGCAACAGTAATAACGATTGGCTGACTACGGCAAAAATACAAGCACAAACATACGACCGCTGGATTCAAAATCTTGAAATCAGGCAGAGGACAGTCTTGCTCTGCACCATCGCTGTAGCAGTCATCCTCGTTTTCTTCAGCATCAGCGTCTCTAAGTTGCTACCGTATACACTACCAGCCTTCCCCTTCCTGGCTGTCATCCTGGGTGTCCAATTGGACAATCTGATCAAGAAGGAAGAAGAAGAAGAAGAGACTACACGAACCACATCTACGCCCACACCTGCCGCACGCAGCGCTGCAATGCTCTCAACCACCTCGACCGCGCAAGAAGTGGCGGGCAGCGCATTCACCTCAATTTCATCCGTTGCAGGAGAACGAGGACCGGAGCGCAGCCATCCTGCCCACTCCGAGCGAAGCAACAAGGGCCTCGACGATCACTCCCAGTCACCCCCGCACTCCTACGAAAAACTGGAATCCATCTATAAGGACTCCAGATCTAAACGAGGATGGCACCCGGTCACGATCTCATTTTGCATTCTGACGGTGGCTGCACTCGGAGGACTTCTCGTCCCCACCCTCTTGCAGCACAAACTCCGAGACTGCCCACCCGATCTGCTCACGCTCATACCAACAGCAGTGACAACTCTTGCCATTGTCTGTGGTGCAGGGCTACTCGTATCGTTTAAGAGCGCAACAAAAGCACTCGCTACTTTCTATCTCGGGTTCCTCATGATCCTGGGCGTCTTCGGTCCGAAGGTTCTCGATGTGATTGCCGCCGAGTGGGAAAACCCCATGATAGAGTTTGTTCAGTTCGCCGCAGTTAGCGACCGTCCGATTCTAATTCATGCAATGCGAAAGCCGTCGGCAACATTCTATGCCAGACGCCAGGTGATCATCCCCCAGAACAGAGACGATCTAGTTGCCCAGCTATCGACGATGAAGGACGCCTACATCGTGACAAGAAAACATGAAGCTGACTTCGTCAAAACAATACCAGGTTGCAGAGTGTATGCCGAAAAAGGCACTTTCACCCTGGTGTCATATCACTCACCCAAAGCTGGCATTTGAAAGCGAACAGCGCAATCCCGCTGCTATATTAGTGTAACAGCAAGATTCCATGCATCATGCCGGTCGTTCGCTCACTCCACCAGTGTGCGCAATTGCATGGAGCACCATTCATCCGAACACGCTTCAATGATCGACTGAACCTCGAAGAGAGGAACGGACTCCTCGCTTCCGAGAGAAATCAAACGGCGCAAGGACCTTGCTACAGGTTTAGCCTCGTCCGAGCCCCCTTCGTGGTGCTTACGTTCCAATTCGCAAGCAACCCTGGCTATTGCAGTTTTGTCAATTCTGATCACGCTCGTAAGCTCACCACTGGAATCAATCCAGAGATGAGCTTACCACGTAGGGGGAAAGACAAAGATGTTGCTCAAGACCAGATCAACGCATTCTCAGTCACGGACTATGTTCTCAGAAAATTCCGAGTAACAGTGATGTGTCGCAACGGAAAATATAACGACCTATCCTGGACTCTGAAGTTAGAACAAAGTACCGGAAAGAGAGCTCGGATGACGAGGTTTGAACCAAACTAAGGCCGTCAGCTTATTTCACAATTCTGAAATTCAGCGACAGAAGTCTAACAAAATCGCCTGATTCGCAATTATGTTATCTAAAATATCTTGGAAGCGCGAAGGAAATGATATCAGTTAATGAACTTGAACAGGAGAGTTCTCTGCCACCGTTTCTGGTGCGAACTCGAGCCGGCTATTTGTTGTCTTAAACAGACTTTGGACGTCATGCTCGTCCATCAGACGCACGTTTCTCAGTGTCTTTGCGGAAATGTCCATAAAGACCTTGTGTCCACATGCACGAATGAGAAAGTCGATTCCTCCAGACGATATACGCCTGCCGTGCTTGCTGATGAACAGTGCAGGATCGGCTGAGTGCATCTGAAGCCTCTCGTCCAACCAAGACAATACGGCCATCTCGGAACGTCTAGTTAGAACAACGGAGCTTTTTCTCTTGGTTCCCAGAAGAATCGAAACTGATCCTTCGTGGAAAACTATGTCGTTCAGGTCCAGTGAAACGCACTCACTAGCTGAGAGTCCTTCGAAAGTAATTAGGTGAACAATTGCCTTTACCTTAGCGGAACCCTTCTCATTCAAATGATCGAATAGCGGATCCAGCGGGACAGCAGATTTATTGTTGATTCCCTGTCGCGTTGGTCTTGTGATTCGAGACACAGTCCCGCGGACAAACATACTGTAAGCATCATATGCGGTGAGGAAGCTGCTTATACTGCGTGAAACAAGTTGAAGCTTCCGCAGGTGGTTCAAGTAGAGACTGAGACACTCTGCCTCGCTCAGTTCACGCTCTTTGGAGATGAACTCATAGAAAATCAGGAATCCTTTAATACGTGATTTGTATGCCCTGATAGTGTTGTGCGTCATATTCTGGGTTCGCATCCAGCTATCGAATGACTTCAGGGTCTGCGCCACCTGGGATGAAACGCGATTGGGGAATTGCTCCTGCTCGCGTTCAAACTGATTAATCGCATTCAGCATTGTGGCTGTCGGTTCATTGCTGCTGCGATGGATATCGTCAATCATGGGGAAATAACTCCATAGCCCAAACTTTATTCGAATGTACTAAACGGATGTTTCAGGGATGTTACAGATTTTTGAGTTCGTATACACAGTTTTTGAGATTGAATCCACTAGCGCTACCTGGTTTCTTTTCTAGAGTTTTTTCAAGTCGAGAAGGCACCGGTGTTTTCGATATCAACACCATAACCTCTGTAGGTGACGTCTACGTTACTTGAAATCGATTTTTGCTTTTCAGAATGGCGCGAACGTGGCGCGCATCATCTAGAAGGTAATTTGTCCTCTCCTTCAAGCCTGAACCTCCAGATAACCGCGCACCCCGATATCCTCAGTCCGAGTTTGCAGTCATGGAAGAACCGCAAGGAATAAAAGCGAAGTACGATCCACCATCTCTATTCAATTTCTTGCTATTCCTCAGCCTGAGAACGATCATGGTCCCGGAGGGATCCACGACGAACAAAGCGAAGTGCGGAAAGACAACAAGCCAACGAAGAACGTATTCAATTCCTACTATATGATCGGGCTAAACATTGCTGCGCAAGATGAGCGACAACGTATTTTCCGAATCTTTGGTTGCCACCAAGGACAGAGATTCAGCAAAATCTGCTAGCATATTTGGTGGCATGAAAAGCGGCATATACTATACCTATATCCTCAAGTGCTCGGATGGAACCCTTTATACAGGGTGGACCAATGATATAGGCGCGCGAATAGCCACGCACAACAGCGGACGAGGAGCGAAGTACACCAGATCGCGTCGACCTGTCCAGTTGGTTTACCTCCATCAGTTTCCCACGAGGTCTGACGCGGCCCGCCACGAATACGCGATCAAGCAGCTTACAAGAAAACAGAAGGAAGCACTGATCGAGTCACAAAACGCATCGCAGCACGCAGCAAAAGACATCTTTCCAGTGTGACAAGTTGGTTCTTCATCGAGGCGTTGTCTAACCCGCAAGGCGACGGGACACCGGCTTCCCTACAGTGGACCTAGACATCCGATGCGTGACAGGTTGGCTATGAGGAAGCTGATGCACAGGGACATGAGCATCCAACTCGAAAAAATTATGCTGAGCACTGCGATAAAGAAGCGCGAAGAATGACGTTTGGCAGGAACTAGCTGGGATAACGGGTCTCGAGTAAGTTGACCGAGGCTGGCAATGGCACCATCCCCATCCTTCACGTCGTGAAAGACAGGGTGCTCGGTATGACCGAAAAATATTTCCGGACCGAATATTCGAAAGAGCGAGCCGTTTGCATAGTCTCCAAAGGAGACCGACTTCACATCATGGGATGCCAGGGAGAATTGAGCGGGGACTTTATCTATGTCTGTTGCTTTGACTTTGCGCCACGGCCATGTAACAAGAGAGACAACTCTGCGATCTGTGATGGCATATACAGTGTTACTTCGAACGACCCATTCCAGAATGCCGGCCGGAATCAGAGCGACAAGAAACGCGGGAAAAACGAAGGTGGCGATGAAACCCATAGAGGCGGCTGCAGCAGTCATCCAATTCGGGCAGAGTCTGGCCTCGGTTGTTCCGCCGAGGAGCGACGGGAAGAGCCAGCCGGTAGTCGAACCGACCAGGACACCGACCAAGACGGCCGACAAAATAGTACCAACCCCCACCTGGTTGATCCTGCGCCGCATTGAAAGAAAGTTTCTATCCGGACGACATGCCCACAAGACAGTCTCGTTGGGAAGCAGTTCGCCCCGCAGGATTGATTCAGCTTTTGCGAGTGCAGGAATGTCCAGGATGCGTTCTCCCAGAGCGGGGATTTAGACTGAATCGGCTCTATGCTAGTAAGAACTGAGTGTCCTAAAAACATCATACCGAAAAAATCCGGCCGCCAAACCACCATGATTGGCCCGTCATGAAGCCGTTACAGAATGTTCGATCACTTCGCACATATCGTACGAGAAAAGCCGACAATTCGGGCATCTGCCGCTTTCCGTAGCAGACGAGTGCTATCGCAATAAATATTCCTAGCCAGGGTTCCGTATCAAAAAGATCGCTCGCTGTCCCCGCTTCCCGCTCCTAACAACGGCGCGACGTTCCAACAGACACCGCCAAGGTTTCGCTGGTCGTGAAACCGCTACAAGTCAGAACAAATCATTTCGAAATCATGTCGGTCTTAATTGGCGCTGACGATTGCGGAGTGCTGTCTATCGACGCCGGATACAACTCGGCGATCACGGGTCGGGTCGATGATCCCAAACTATCGCCTACGCGTCTTGAAAGTGTTGCCAGACGTGAGCTGACGAAAATGTGATCCATAGGAAATCTGTTTATCCAGAAATCCATACCTTCCACGCGGGGCAGGTAACAATTCGGATGTACGCCAGACCCCCTGCGGGTATCTTTAAGCCCAGCGTCGTTGACGAACTGTTCGAAGCTGGCTCGATAAGGCGTCATGTTGAAGCTTCCAGCGACGACGGTGCTGGTTTTAGAACCAGAAACCAATTGAGATAGCGAATCAAGGGCGACGGTCCGTCGTTCGAACCCTTCGCCGGACTCTGTATCTGGCATTTTTAACGCAATAACACGCACAGGGCCAAAATCAAATTTCACTCTCGTAACGAGCACAGGAATTTTTGCTCGTTTGATCTCTCGGATTTCGCTACCTTCGAGCGGTCGCAAGCTGAACACGGCCAGACCATATCCATCATTGCGAGGGAACACTGCTGAATACTTGTAGTTGGACTTCTGCAACGCCGGCTTCAGTTTTCCTATCGCACTCTCGGTGACATTGGTAAAACATACAATCGCAGGCCACTCGGCCTTCACAACCGCTAACACCTTGCTCAAGTCCGTACTCTTCTTGTCAATCTCCATCTCGACGACTTTAAATTTGAGTTCGGTCAGGGCGTTGCTCTGTGCCGGATTCTCCTTTGGCATCAGAACTCCTGCCACCAGCCAGAGATTGATCCCGAAGCATGGTACCAAAAAGACATATAGCAAACGCCACTTCGGAGTACTGAACAATGGAGGAATCATGCAGGCAAGAAGGACGATAATCAATTGGGCTCGCAGATTGGAACAGAGTTCGCCCCAAAAGATCGGAAAGCAACCCAGAAGCGAAATCAAAAGAGCAATTGCTCCAAATAGCGTGGCGGGATAACAAAGAATGCTTGCCAGTTCAGAACCGGATTCCTTCGAATCCAGAATCCGAGCTTCTCTCCTTGATGTCTCTCCTCGATTACTATCAGTCACTTAACAACCTGACGGTCTCCGGCTCCCTTTCTTCTATTCCCTTTGCAATTGCAGCTTAACATCCTGCACGCTCAGGTTCTCGACCAATATTATTTCGCATTTGAATCAAAAAACCCTCTCCGGAGAATAAATAAAACGTCCTCTCTCGACCACATGTCGTGAATCCTCCTGTTGCTGCCGGGCGGCCACCACGGCTCATTCTCGAACAAATCCAGATCGAGTTGCTCGCAATACGCGTCGCAAAGTCTGTGTGCACGAGCATTCTCTCCTTGCTGTTTGAGGAACGTTAGCATATATAGCTTTGGTATCAAACTTCCGGAGTGTGACGAAACGGTCTCGTAGAGAGCCGTTCTGGCACCATTTTTGTCACCGGCAAGAAATTTCCAACGACAAAGCTCAGTGCGAAGGTACAAACTAGTCGGATAAAATTCGATAGCCTTCTCCAAAGAACTGATCGCCTCCTTCTTCTGTCCCATGTACCAGAGCGCCTCTGCCCGGGACAGCATGATGGAAACCGCCGCAGCACCGCTATCCAAAAGGTGCCTCTCGACATACGAAATGGGAGACGGATGCAGTCGCAATTGTTCGCCTTTATCAAAATACTTTTTAGCCGGAGTAGAGTTATGTTCCGGGTAGCGAGCCGCAATCTGCGCCTGATGAAAGTCCTTCAGAATCTCCAGATAGTAAAGTATGGAAAAGTTTAGATCCAGCAGGACGAGACAAAGAAATACCGGCCCGAGTGTTTGAATCAGAACTTCTCCCTTGACCACTGGTGGTTGCATGCGCTTTTCCAGTCGACGATTTAGCACCACATCCGGTCGCACTTTGCGCAGCATGTTAATGAAGTCTCTCTGATCCGAACCGGAAATTGCTCCGAATGGCAGTTTCATGACTTCAGAGAGCGAATGCTTTTCGTCACCGCCACCACTCAATGCCTTTGTCTGAATAATCAGATTTCCCCAAAGCGTCAGCTCCACGCGATCGATGTAAGAGACGAGCAAACGCCTGAGGCCGAATTTGATGGCATAAAGATTGGAAATGAATGCGAGCTTCGCCTGTTCGGGCTCCGCGGGCTGCGTGCCACCGACAGGAGAAGAGTGACTGGCTGAACTCTCAGCGAAGCCGACACCCTCATGATGATTGCCGGCTTCGCCAGCAACCGGCACACTGACGCCGTTCCCTGAAGAGTCCAATCCACTTTCGCCTTGAGTTTCTACGGACCGGAAAACAGCCGCCCCAGTCCGGTCGGTCGCTTCACCCTGCAGCTCGAGGGTGACCCAGGTCAGATAACATGCAGGCGGACGTCCGTTAAACAAGAACTTGAGAAACACGGCAGCTCTGTCACTCGACAGCCAGAGCAGCCAGATATGCGCGACTGCCAGGACGCCAACGAACGATAAAAATCCCCAGGAGGTCAGATCGAACTGATGCCAGCTGTCGACACTGAAAAGATACAAGAATAAGAAGGCAAAAAACGTGTAAGACGCCCGAATCAGCGAGTATCCTCGGTGCGAGACAGAGGTCTTAATGTTTCGGATGGCCTCATGGTTGCCCGAATCTGTCGCGTTCGGTTGCAATGTCCTTATCTCTTTTAGGTGTATCTAGATCTCAAGTCAGGTAAGACTTCCTGATTACAGGGCATAGAGTTGTTGGAACATTGCGGAATAGCAGTCCACCATCTTTCTCCCAGATTACTTCCCTGCTTTTCCAATCATCAACCGAGGTTCGATAGGAATCCAATGGCGTTAATCAAGAAGGAAATAGGCGAACTTTTAGTCGATAACGGACTGATAACTCAAGACGAGCTCAATATCGTTAAGCAAGAGCGTTTGAGAACAGGCGAGCCAATCAGTCTGATCCTCTCCCGACTGGGATTGGCTAATGAAAAACACTTGAAAAATGCCCTCGAGCTGCAGTTTGGGGTCAATTACATTTCCCTGACCAAGGTCACCCCGGAAAGCTCTTGCATGGAGCTGATTCCGGAAAAAGTAATGCGCCAACACCAGGTAGTGCCGGTGAGAAAGGAGAATGGCATTCTCACTCTGGCTATGGTCAATCCGAACAACCTTCTGGCATTGGATGACATCAAATACAGACTGCGCGGCACCAATATCCAGCCGGTTGTTTGCACCGAAGATGACTTTCAACATTTCATGGAGACAGTCTACGCCAGACGGCAAGAAGAGCTAACCATCGAGATGGAGGCGGAAGAAGATGAAACCTTCATCGAGTCCGAAGTGGACCTATCCGACATCGCCATTCTGCAGGACAAAGACGACGACGTCAACGACCTCGACCTGGCGAAACAGGCTCAGGATGCACCGATAGTTCAACTCGCCAACCAGATCCTCGCCAAGGCGATCAAGAAACAGTGCTCTGACATACATATCGAACCACAAGATAAGAAAGTGGTGGTGCGATACCGTCTCGATGGCGTGCTGTTTGTAGACAGGACTCTGCCAAAGGCGATTCTGGCAGCCATTGTCTCGCGATACAAAATCATGGCCGACCTCGACATTGCAGAACGCCGGCTTCCGCAGGATGGTCGCATACGTGTACGATTCAGCGGAAAAGATGTGGACTTTCGTGTCTCCACCATTCCCACCAAGCATGGCGAAAAGGTCGTCATGCGCCAACTCGACAAATCGAACACAAGGCTTGATCTGACACAACTCATCTCCTGCCCGGACACTCTCAAACTCATCCAGGACATGACGATGAAGCCTTACGGCATCATTTTCGTTACCGGTCCTACAGGCTCTGGAAAAACCACATCTCTTTATTCTGCGCTTGCCGGACGAAACACTCCTGAGGTGAATATTTGTACCGCCGAAGACCCGATTGAATACGAGATGCCGGGTATCAGCCAGGTGCAAGTACTGAGGGAGAAGGGACTGGACTTTGCAAGAATCCTGAGACACTTCTTGCGACAGGATCCGGACATCATTCTGGTAGGAGAGACTCGTGACCGCGAAACAGCGAAGATTGCCGTCGAAGCCGCACTGACTGGTCACCTCGTCTTCACCACCCTTCACACCAACGACGCACCAGGAGCGATTACTCGACTTTCCGAGATGGAAGTCGACCCCTATCTGGTTGCATCCGCGTCCATCGGCGTCATCGCGCAGCGGCTTGTCAGGCGCGTTTGCAAAGAGTGCGTCGAGGAGTATGTTCCTGACCTGGCCACATTGAGATACCTGGGACTCCTGGACAGCCAGCAAGAAAAGCTGGCAGAGTCCACGATTCAATACTACAGACTGAGAGTGAATCGCTCTGGACTGCCGGTATTCAAGAGAGGAAGGGGCTGCGAAGCTTGCAATAGAACAGGTTACAAGGCTCGAATCGGTGTCTTTGAAGTGATGCGCATCAACGATGAAATTCGCGAGCTTATCTCGAAAGGCTCCTCCACAGCCATGATCCGACTTGCTGCTAAACAGACCGGCATGATTCCTTTGAAAGACTACAGTATCCGTTTGGTAGGCGAAGGATTGACGACGGCCGATGAAGTCGTGCGAGTGACATTGACTGACACATCCGACGACAAACTGTGCAACCGCTGTAAGAATCCGATTAGCGACGACTTTATCAAATGTCCTTTCTGTCAGTATGACCTGAAAATTTCATGCATCAGATGTGGCACCCTGCAAGAGGATCAGTGGGCAAGCTGCCCAAAATGCGGCTTGACCAAGTCAGAGGAAGCGACCGAGTTTCATTGCAAGATTTGTGGTGCCGAGATGATCGGAGCCTGGCAAGAATGCCAGTTCTGCTTGCATCCAAGGGGTTCACACGAGCCCGTTTTCCCAGTCGTGCCGCCCAGACCGGTCAAGGTCGCTCGAACGGCCTCTCGTTCGGCCGCACCGGATGAGGTGGCATTTACCGCGGTTGGCGCCAGAGCGACCGACACTCAGAGTATTAATTCATGCGCATTACACCATGAGCATGAGCATTCGCATACAACACTTGATTCGGATCATGCCTTCTCGGACGTCCTTGAATCGCACTCATCATCTTGTGCAGCCAAGCCTGTCTGGCCACCATCAGACGAGCTCTCCCATGAATCACGGATTGTCGATCTCGATGAGCATGAAGGACTGGCGCCACCACTTTCGAATGAAACAGAATGTGGCAGCGATTCTTACCAAGTCACACAGGATCTGACACCATTAATTGATTCAATGAACAATGATGTCAGCAGTGCGCTTGACTTGGTTAACCCAACGATGTTCGTACCTGGAGAATCGCCGGACGATGATAACGGCGATGGGGGAGATGCTGAAGGAGGAGATGAACCATCAGCAGTGCCCAGACCGGACAATAATCGCAAGTCAAAAAAGCGGAAGAAGAATAAACGTTAGACCGAATAGATAGCGCGTTAATAGGATGAGCCTCCGGAGGGTCTGATGAATATCGAGATGCAAGAGCTGATGCAGCTTGTACTGGACCGAGCCGCGTCAGACCTGCATTTAAAAGCAGGACAACCGCCAATCATTCGGATCGCCGGCAGAATTGTCAGAACCCATCTCCCCAGCCTCAGCAGCGAAGAACTGGAAGAGCTAGTGAACTCCATCCTGACGGAAGACCAGCAGAATTTGCTGGAAAGAAACTACGAGATCGATTTCAGCTTCGGAGTAGAAGGTCTTGGGCGCTTCCGAGCCAACATCTACAGGGACCGAGGATCGCTCTCAGCAGCGCTGCGAATTGTGAGCTCGCTGATTCCCTCACTAGTTGAGCTAGGTCTGCCGGAGATGTGCCAGAAGCTCACCGACAAACCTCGCGGGCTGCTACTGATAACCGGACCCACCGGATCCGGCAAGTCGACAACGCTTGCCGCGATGATCGATTACATCAACGAAAGACGTTCTGTACACATCCTCACCATCGAAGATCCGATCGAGTTTCTCCATATGGACAAACAAGCGATTATCTCGCAGCGAGAATTGGGAAGTGATACCAAGAGCTTCACTAATGCCCTGCGATCCGCTCTACGAGAGGATCCGGATGTAATCCTCGTAGGAGAGATGAGAGATCTGGAGACGATTCAACTGGCACTTACTGCCGCCGAAACCGGTCATCTGGTCCTCAGCACGGTACACACCAGCTCTGCCGCCCAGAGCGTGGACAGGATTATCGACGCTTTTCCCCACGATCAGCAGCAACAGATCAGGATTATGCTCTCCAACAGTCTCGTAGCAGTGGTGGCACAGACGCTTCTGCCCAGAGTCGAAGAGCTATCAGGAGGAAATCCGATAACGAAAGGGCGAGCGCTTGCTACGGAAATGCTAATTAATACCCCGGCTGTAGCCAATCTTATACGCGAAGCGAAAAACGCTCAGCTCTATGCCACCATGCAGATGGGCTCGCGGCAAGGCATGCAAACACTGGAACAATCACTCGCCAATCTGGTCAAAGCCGGAGTCGTCTCCACCAACGAAGCGATGGCCAAGACAAGCCGTCCCGATGATCTCAAACAGATACTCTCCAGCGAAAAAATGTCGACAGTATCGGATTCCACTGATCGCAAGGGAATGTTCGGGAGGTTCTAACCAGGATGCAATTCGTCTACAAGATTAGAGATGGACAGGGCAAAGTGCGAGAAGCAATTGCACAGGCTGAATCCGCCTCCATTCTCCGCACCAGGCTAACAGCCAGGGGCGTCGACGTGCTTGACATAAAAGAGAAGAGAGGCGCCATAGATTTGGATTTGGGGCAGCTCTTCAACCAGGCTCAGAATGCGATGGAGCGCATTACCCTCAAGGACATGGTCGTTTTCTCGAGACAGTTTTCTGCCATGGTATCGTCCGGAGTGGCAATGCTCAGGACGCTGTACATCATCGTCGAGCAGTGCCCGAATCAGAAACTAAAACGAGCCATAGACGACGTTCGTCGTTTGGTTGAATCAGGGCTTTCTCTATCGGACGCCATGTCCAAACAGCCACAGGTTTTCGATCAGCTATATATATCGATGGTACGCGCCGGAGAAGCAGGCGGTATTCTGGCAGACGTGCTCAAACGACTGGCAGACTTTCTCGAGTACAGGGAGAAACTGAATTCGAAGGTCCGCTCAGCCATGGTCTATCCTACTGTGGTCTTGATCGTTGCCGTCGGCGTATTTTGGGCCATGCTCACCTTCGTGCTGCCAATTTTCGAAGGACTGTTCAAGAACATTGGTGGCGAGTTACCCTTTTACACACAGCTGTTGATCAATCTTTCCATCTACGTTCGCTCGATATGGATGGTTCTCTTTTTGATCTGTTGTGGTATCGGCTACTGGTTTTTA
>CAYTDR010000060.1:0-15569 GCA_964436185.1 uncultured Candidatus Obscuribacterales bacterium
GCAGTGGAAACGCGCGTGGCCGCCGGCCTGCCACACCTCCACCTCGGCGCCCGGCAGCGCCGCGCCGCCGAGCGAGCGCACATGGCCGCGCACGAAGAGCGCCGCGCCCGGCTGCGCCGGCAGCACCCAGGCGCCACGCTCCAGCAGCGGTGCGTGCTCGCGCAGCAGCGGCTGCTTCAGCGAGGCCTCGGTGCAGCCGCCTGGGTGCTTTTCGTTCAGCGGCGCCACCAGCTCCGCCGATGCCCACGGCAATTAAACCTGCATCCATCGCACCGCCAATACTATTCGAACCAGCGGCGCCCTCAGCTCCATCGGTTCCCATTGCCATTAATCCAACGTCACCAGCAGCTCCGACAGTTTCCGAGCCAGCGGCACCACCCGCACCACCGGGGCCCACTGCGCCAGCAACGTCGGGCCCTTACAATCGAACGACCTTGGATTCCTCGATTCCGCCACCGCCCCCAATCGGATTTGAGCCTTCACCGACAGATGATGCCGGTTTGATAGACAATCCCTGGGGCTCGGATGAAGACACCGGTCGTAAGTCCAAGAGCGCGAAACTATCTGTTAGTGCCAGCCAGCACGGATGGTCGGTGAAAACGCAACCGAATCCTGTTTATCAGGAACCAAAACAAAAAAACAACAACGGAGAAACCAAGACTACCTTCGAGCCGCCCAAATCACAATCGATGGTAGACAGCAAAGACGAAGCGCCAAGGTCACGTTCTAATTTCGACGAGATTTCCAGATCGGACATGGTAGTGACCAGTGGTGGCACTTCTGAAAAAACGCACTCCCGACATTCGAAGTCGACTACCCAAGCGCCGACCGCCGAAGCCTATGGCAATGTGACGGACAAGCTGGCGATCCTGGAGGAGAAGATCGACTCGCTGGGTTCGATCACCGATATAAGCAAGTTCATAATCCAGAAGGAAGAACGACAAAGCATCGCCAAGACTGTCTCAACCGATCCGCAAAAGGTAAATGCCAACATCATTACCCGCGAGGATGCTGAGACGCTGCGAATCGCGTTTACCAACCTGGGAACGGAGCACAACATTATGGGCTGCGCCATCTTGAGCCATGACGGTCTCCTGGTCTACTCCACCTTCCCGGACAACTTCGATGCTGAGACCTCAGCCATAAGAGCGATGGGCATCTACATGGGAGCAGACGACATCGGGGAGCGCCTGGGCTACCCAGGATTGCGGCAACTAGTTCTCCACACGGAGTCCGGCCATCTGATTATCGCCTTCTTCCCTGCCGGACTTTGTATGGTGATGACCGAGGGCACCGACTCGAGCCATACACATCGTCTGATTGAGCGGATTCAAAAGCTGACCCGCCCGAGCTGAGATCTCTCCCGAGGCGTTTAAACGCTCGATACTGTCGGTGATACCACTGCCGTCACTATCTCGCGAGCCTCTTCCTGGATTCTCCGCAGATGCTCCTCACCTTTGAAGCTCTCGGCGTAAATCTTGTAGACATCTTCCGTACCGGACGGTCTGGCAGCGAACCATCCGTTCTCAGTGCAGACTTTCAATCCGCCAATCGGCTGATGGTTGCCGGGCGCTTCGGTCAGCTTGCTCAAGATTGGTTCCCCAGCCAGTTCCGCGGCTTTCACCTGAGCAGGAGAAAGCTTTTTCAGTTGTGCTTTCTGTTCTGCATTGGCGGGCGCGTCGATCCGATCGTAGAACGGTATACCAAACTCTCTAGTCAGCGCATCATAATGCTCCTGCGGATTCTTCTTCGTGCGAGCGAGAATCTCAGCGGATAAGAGGGCAAGGATGATGCCATCTTTATCGGTTGTCCACACCGAGCCATCCTTTCGCAGGAAGGAAGCCCCTGCGCTCTCTTCGCCGCCGAAGCCGAGAGTTCCCTCCAGGAGTCCATCGACAAACCACTTGAATCCCACAGGTACTTCTATCAGCTCTCGTCCCAGACGAGCGACGACACGGTCGATCATGCTGGAGCTGACGAGGGTTTTGCCGACCTGCACGTTGCGTCCCCATTTTTCGCGTGTGGAGAAAAGATACTCGATAGCCACTGCCAAATAGTGATTCGGATTCATCAAACCAGCGGGAGTGACGATTCCATGTCGATCGTGGTCGGTGTCGTTAGCGAAAGCAAGGTCATAACCATCTTTCAATGCCAAAAGCCCTGCCATCGCATATGGTGAGCTGCAATCCATCCGAATCTTTCCATCTCGATCGGCGCTCATGAATGAGAAGGTGGGATCAACGACCTTACGAATCAACTCGATGGGAAGATTGTATTCAGCGATCAAGCGCTCCCAGTAAGCCACTCCAGCGCCGCCCAGCGGGTCGACGGCCGCCTTGATTCCGGACGCCTTGATGAGGTCGAGATCAACTACGGAAGAAAGCTCACGTACGTAGAGGTCGAGAAAGTCGAATTTTTTCGCTGCTTTCTCCGCCGTTCGGAACGGCACTCTTTTGACTCCGCTCAATTGATTGAGAAGCATCTCGTTGGCGTGCGCTTCGACCGCACCCGTGATATCCGTGTCCGCCGGTCCACCATTGGCAGGGTTATATTTAAAACCGCCGTCAGCAGGTGGGTTGTGCGATGGCGTGATGACGATACCATCGGCAAGACCGTCCTTCCTGCCACGATTATGCATGAGGATAGCAAGGGAAATTGACGGTGTCGGCGTATAGCCGCAAGCTGCATCAATCATGATCTCGACATCGTTGGCTGCCAGCACCTCGAGCGCCGAGGCATAAGCCGGTTCGGAGAGCGCGTGCGTATCGATGCCAACGAATAGTGGTCCGTCCACTCCTGCCTTTTTCCGATAGTCACAGATGGCTTGGGTGACGGCAAGAATATGATCCTCGTTGAAGGAGCATTTTAGTGAGGAGCCTCGATGTCCGGAAGTGCCAAATGCCACCTTCTGAGCCGGATCCCTGGCATCAGGCTTGTCAACGTAATAGGCGGTGACTAACCGAGGGATGTTCTCGAGCATATCGTGCGTAACGGGCTTACCAGCAAGCGGACTGATCATTGACTACCTCCTCACAAAAAGCTGGCACAGTTGAGCCAATCATTCCTTGACGACGGGTCATCCAAAGAGATAACCGAAATCGCCCGGTGAGCAAGCACCCTCTTGCGCGGAGCGGCAAATGAATCACAGGCCAGGTCGAATAGCATATCGTATCGAAGACAGCTTGAGAACATTTACGGACCACCCCCTCGGCAAAACGCAACGAAAGGCGATAACTCTTGCCCTCCGCTGCTATTCGCGGTTTAAAAATGAGCGCGAGGGCTTGTGATAGGATCATGCGCCATAGCCCTCCAATCACTCACCGAAGAAACCAAAATGACTGATGTTTGCCAAAACGACAGGCGAATAGCCGAGACACTAAAACTGCCGATAGCCGGAGTGCGAGCCACACTGCAACTCCTGGCAGAGGACGCCACGGTACCCTTCATTGCCAGATATCGGAAGGAAGCGACAGGCACGCTGGATGAGGTAGCTATAACCGACATTCGTGATCTCAATCTCAGTTTGATCGAGCTGGACAAGCGTCGACTGTCCATTATCGGTTCACTGAAAGAGCGAGAATTGCTGACCGATGAGCTCTCCAAGCGGTTGCAGGCAGCAACTGCAATGAATGAGCTGGAAGACATCTACTTGCCATTCCGACCGAAACGCAAAACTCGCGCATCAGTGGCTAAAGAGAAGGGTCTGGAACCGCTTGCCGAGATGATATTCAATCGCAAGACGGAGAAACCCAGAATTGAGGCAGAACGATTCATCAGCGAAGAAAAAGGTGTTGCCACCGTAGATGAAGCGCTGGCTGGAGCCTCCGATATCATGGCTGAGCGCATAGCGGAAGACGAGCACGCCCGGCGTCAGATGCGTAAGCTCTGGGAAAATCGTGCCGAGATTATCAGCGTGGTGGCAAAAGGCAAGGAGACAGAAGGCGAAAAGTTCAAAGACTATTTCGACTGGGTCGAACTGGCAAGGAGCGCACCCTCACACAGAATTCTCGCCATACTGAGAGGCGAGAGCGAGAAAATGCTGCGTGTCTCTATTGAGCCGGAAGAGAAAGAGGCGCTCGAGATCCTGGAGCGACAGTTCGCTTTCGGCAAGCAACATCCCTGTCTCGAGTATATTTTGCTTGCCGTGAAAGACTCCTTCAAACGACTTCTAGCACCATCCATGGAGTCAGAGCTTCGTACGGTTCTCAAACAGCGAGCCGATCTGGAGGCAATCGAAGTCTTCGCCAGCAATCTGCGCGAGTTGCTACTCTCGCCGCCTCTTGGTGAAAGCCGAATCATGGCTGTCGATCCGGGCTTTCGCACGGGCTGCAAGGTCGTCTGTTTATCACCTTCCGGAGAGCTGCTTCACAACGATGTCTTCTATCTGCATAAACCGGACTCGGAAAGAGGACGAATCCTAGATCTTGCCAAACGCTTCAACATCGAGACGATCACTATCGGCAACGGTACCGCCAGCCGCGAAACCGAAGAGTATCTGCGCACCATCGATTTTTCCAAGGCTGGTTTGAAGCCGACGATCTTCATGGTCAATGAAAGTGGTGCCTCCATATATTCGGCGTCGGAAGTGGCGAGAGAAGAGTTTCCCGATCATGACATTACTGTCAGGGGAGCCGTCTCAATCGGCAGAAGAACTCAAGATCCGCTGGCGGAGCTGGTCAAGATCGATCCCAAGTCAATCGGCGTCGGTCAATACCAGCACGATGTCTGCCAGAAGTCGCTGCAAAAAAGCCTTGACGACACTGTTATCAGTTGCGTCAACTCAGTAGGTGTAGAGCTGAACACAGCCAGCAAAGAGCTTTTATCCTATGTCTCCGGATTGGGAAAACAACTGGCATCGAATATCGTCAAACACAGACAAGAGGTTGGGACCTTCAAATCAAGAAGCGAGCTGAAGAAAGTGCCTCGCCTGGGTGCCAAAGCTTTCGAACAATGCGCCGGTTTTCTCCGCATCAGGGGTGGTGCTCACCCGCTCGACGCCAGCGCCGTGCATCCGGAGCGCTACGAGCTCGTGGAGAAGATGGCCAAAGATGTCGGCACCACCGTCGCGGAACTCATTCAAAAGCCCGAGATGAGGAAGAAAATCGACGCCAAGAAATATCTGGACCAGGCCGCCGGTCTGGGACTTCCTACCCTGGAAGACATCCTTGTCGAGTTGGCCAAACCAGGACGAGATCCACGAGCCAAACTAGAACCGATGCGCTTCGCGGACGGCATCAATAAGATTGATGACTTGAGAGATGGCATGCGCCTGCCGGGAATCGTCACCAACGTCACCGCCTTCGGTGCCTTTGTAGACGTTGGTGTTCACCAGGATGGACTGGTCCATGTGAGCGAGCTGGCGGATCGTTTCGTCAAAGATCCCAAAGAAGTAGTTAAGGTCAATCAACGGGTATTGGTGACCGTTCTAAGCGTAGACCAGGCGAGAAAGCGAATCGCGCTCTCGCTAAAACGATAGGTCGAACTCGGTTACTTCTTATTGCTTGCCTGTATGAACGCAAACCAGTTGTCGGGGTTCTCGATTCTCCAGATGGTCTCTGCCGAAGTTGCGGCCCGACGTTTGATGTACTGTTTTGGAATATGCATCAAGATCATGCCGTCGGATTTGACTTCAGCCCACGGCAGACTGTCACCCGGTTCCGACTGGGCAGCGGCAGTGGTCGCAACGGAGAGTTCCACTATGTCTCCAGGCATTGGATTGACACCGTCTCCGGACGCGGACTCTTGCACGTCTAGAATCTTGTAGACGACAATTTGCCGATCCTTGGCCTTAGGCGCTGGCTTGGTTTTCTGAAACTCCATCGACATTCGTGTATCGATTGCGCTGTTGAACTTTGCCACATCCGGTCTGTCGGCGGCTATTGCCGAAACGGTCGATGAAAGCGAGAGTACCACAACTGAAAATCCGGGTAGAATTCTGCGAAAAATCACGATATTTTCCTCTCTGCCAGATCTATTAAGCCGAACATTGTATCAGGTTAATGTTCCTCCTGATTATTCTCTAATTCCCTGAGTTATCTGCAGCCAAGCAAAAAATTTTCAGTCTCTTGTCGAGCTCCAAACCCAGGCAATAAGTCCTAACTGCAGAGGCAGACGAGCCCAGAGCAGAGCACTTGGCAATGACGGAAAAAGTTGGTTGTTGAATGCCATATAGATGTTGGCGGGAAAAACGGCCAGGAGCAGGAGGGTCAGTCCAACACGTGCTAGTTTTCTCGTCGATTTGAAGAGGAGGAGGATGCCCAACAGGACTTCAAATAAACCGCTAATCAAGACGAGCTCGAATGGATAGGGAAGCATCGGCGGCACAATTTTGACGAAGAACTGAGGCGAGACAAAATGCATGACGCCGGCAAAAACAAACAGCAGTGAGAGCAAATAGCGAAACACGACCGAAAGTTTGCTGGTTTTTCTCGCCGCCTCGTCCGCCACTTTCACCTCGTTCTTAGAGATGCGATAGAGCTGCAGGTGTCAGCCGCGCTTTCTCAGATGCTCCAGATAATCATGAATGCGATCGTAATTAGCTTCTTTCGCCCACTGACTGGCCGTTTGCTTATTGGTATCATCCAGCGCACTCATGTCAGCGCCATAGTTGATCAGAAATCTCACCAGCTCATCGTGCCCATGGCGAGCCGCCCAGTGCAGCCCGGTGGCGCCCACCGACGGCTTACCGGTCTGAGCACAACAGGGTTGATTCACATCGGCGCCACGCCGAATGAGAAAGAAAGCGGACTCTAGTTGCCCGTTTTTACAAGCGAACACAAAAGGTTGAGCCAGCTCCTGCCTGATACGCTGGGCTGTCTCGACTGTTGCAGTCAATCGGCTCAAACGATTGGCGTCATCCAGCATCGCCTCCAGCGAGTCGATATCACCAATACCCGCAGCAATGCTGAGACTCTGACGTGCCCCTCGTTTCACCAGCATCCTGGCAATATCGGTGTGACCGTTCAAGCAAGCAAGAGTGGCAGCGCTGAGAGCAGATTCCCTCTCCGGCACTGGATCGAGCTCGGCTCCCAACTGGCAGACCGCTTCTACAATGTCGGGTAAATTGCGCTCAGCAGCCAGTTCTAGTATGGTCTTTCCTTTGCCGAAGTCATCCGCGGCATTTAAATCAGCGCCTGCCTCGACAAGCAGACTGATTGAATCGACACACTTATTGGGTGGCTCTGCGCCGGCATCGCCGAGGGCCTCGTGCAGCAACGTCGCTCCACTTACTGGATCTCTCGACTCGAGCAGTTGCGAAGGTGCAGCAACCAGGCCGCGTAGCGCGGAGAGCTCGTCTTGCAAGATCAGCTCCCTGGCACGCTTGTACTCGTCCACAAGACTCGTGCTCATACTTTCTCCAACGGTTGTTCAAGGTGGTGTGCAATGTGTAGGCACAGTATAGGGAGAGCAATCATATGTGGTATCAAACGCTCACCCTCCAACTATTTGCCTTCTTTGGCGTTATAGCGTTTTCGCCGGAAAACATCTGTCTTCAAAGAGGCGACTCGATCGAGAAAAAGAATCCCATCGAAATGATCTATCTCGTGCAGAATCAAACGCGCTTCGAAATCCGATGCGGCCAGGCGGGTCGACTCGAATCGCTCATTCAAAGCATCCAGTTCGATCTCCTTGGCCCGTTTAACATTGGCCGTCAGGTCCGGCAAGCTCAAGCATCCTTCTCTGGCAATCACATCGCCAGTCTGGTTGACCAGTATCGGATTGATCACGATGCGGAAGCCGAGGTTTGACTCCACTCGCTTGTTCCGCGATGCGTCGATGACCATCACGCGTTTTTTGACGCCGATCTGAGGGGCAGCCACTCCCACGCATCCGGGCGCATCATTCATAGTATCAATCAGATCCTCGATCAAACCGGTAAGGTCGTCACTAAGCGGGTCGACAGGTTCTGAAACCAGCTTCAATTGAGGATCGGGATAGACAATGATGGAACGGACCGGCATGCAGTAAACGGTTCTCCTAACAGTCGATTTAGTCTCTAACCAGGCAAGGGTTTCGAGCATACCAGAGACCGTTCGATCCTGGACCGTGTTCAGCCCAGTGTGAACACTTTTTATGAATTAAACAGTTCTTGAAATGCCATTAAAGGTCGACGACCTCGATGGCCTCCATGCTGATATCGACAGAAAGCTCCTTCGACACTCGGTTGAGAGTTTCGCGCAGCCGGCTTTCACCAATCTCGTCGGAAACCTCTATCTCCAATATCATCAGAAACAAAGAATTGTCAGAGGAAGTTCGCTTGGTTTCGACGTCAGTGAGGTTCGCTCCCAGATCGGAAAGAGCGCGCGTGACACCGGCAACAATACCAGGCTTATCACCTGCATAAACGGAGACTATGTAAGGATTGCCGCTCTGACCGGGCTCTTCGATCTCTTCATCAGATAGCTCCCGGAGAATCAAATGCAATCCGAGCTTGTGCTCGAGAGACGATAGCTTTGCGCGCAGCTCATCAACGCTCTGCTCATCCGGTATCTGAGCCATCATGATAACGGCAAACTCGTTTCTCAAGAGAGTCATGCTCGAATCAAGAAGGTTACAACCAGACTCGTAGAGCGCCTCGGATAGATCGGCGACTATACCGACCCTGTCTCGACCCGCACCGGTAATGACTACATTGGTGGACATCAATCAGTTCTCCTTCCCTCTCCAATTCTATTTGCACAAGCCCAGCTTCAATCACTCTCTTACAAACCTGAGAAGCCGATAATTTTCCACATCATACGTTTTGGCACAAAAGTATTTGATTCGCTGAAATTGGGGAACATCTTAGCAAGACGGCATTCCAAGACAATAATGACAGTTTACTGACGACTGAAGAGCAAGAGAATACACCGAGACACAGGCGATTCCAAATTACAATGAGCTGAGCTGTAAGGTAGGTTAACGCCAATTTTATATGAATTCGACGACAGCGGTTCAAAACTTTAACGGTTCGGTGGGGTGGCTCATTGACAGGACCGGTATTTATGGTGACATCCTCGGCTCAGCCTGGCTAATCAGCGAACATCTGGCAGTCACCAGTGCCCACCTGCTCATACCGTTCTTCGAAGCGCCTCAAGCTTTATCAGTCAAACTACCTCTTGCCGGTTCTCCCAACGGTAAAGTATTTGGCGTTCAAGAGATCAAAGTCCACAACGGCTACGACCCGTGGCTGGCTAAGCGCAATTTTGCCGATGTACAGCTCTTTCCGGCTCTTGATATGGCGAACCAGGCGTTCAACCTGGCCGCATTGACGCTGAGCGACTCGCCGGCACCCATGATCCGTTCGGTCATTGAGGACCGCATCCTCTCGCGCGCTATGCCGTCGTCCGACTCGGCGCTCTCAGGAAAAGCCACTCGCCTTCAGATTACCTCCATCATTCAGACGTTGCTGAACGCGCACAATCAGGGCACTCTGACGCTCTACACAAGAACGTTGCCGGTCGCCAGGTTCTTCATCAAAGATATGAAGATATCGCACATCCAGTATCGCAACTTCATCAATGAAGAAGCGCTGTTCAACCTGATAACGGGTGACGACGAAGAATATAGATTCTTCTTCGTCCAGGAGTATGCTCCTGAATGGACTAACTTCAATCCGATCGACAAGAGCACTGCTTACCTTCTGATGAACGCCTATACGCGCCTGGAAGAGTCATCCAAGATGATCGAGGAGTTGGGCGGTCCCAGTGCACTGGCCCAACAAGGTCGAGAAGAGCTCAATCTCGACGGAATAGCTACCGATGATCAACCTGCTGCAGCCTGCATTTGGAACCATATCCGATTCCCGATTTCAATCATTAGATTAACCAAGGTCTGTCGTTTCGATTCCAGCATCGTCATGAGAGCTCTCCACAACCTTCACGGCAGCGGGCAGGTGCGCATCGAGCAACCTCAACAACCGGAAATCTGCTCACCAACCGAGCTGATTCCAGCTAACGTGGTTGACCTGGAGCGCGGCAACGAAATCCGCAGCCTGGGAATCGACCCGCTTACCAACCAACCGGTCGAAGAGTTCGGCTACATTCTCGATCCGCTCGAGGATATGGGCCAGGGATATTATGCTCACTCCATCGGTTTACCTATGTCGGCAGTTGGTTCACCTCTGGTCCGCGGCTCCGACGTCGTGGGAATTCATTGCGGATTGTTGGTCAGAGGTGCCGAACCGTACAAAGATTGGTTTCATCCAGGGCTTCTTATATCTGCTGAGGCTATTTATCAGTGCATTGATTTCGGGCACGGCATCAGCACCAGCGAGATTCTCACATTTCGCTCCGCCGCACAGGACCAACGCCGGGCTCGGGGTATTCACTCGTTCTCCGAAAGCAATTACATGGGTACGTCATCGCAGTACAATATGAACGCCGTCACCGCTGAGCAGACGATTCCGCCGCAACCCAACACTTCTCAAACCGGCATGGAAGCTCAATCGTATGATCCGGGACAAGGGCAGGATTCTACCTTGCCGGAGAAGACCGATTACATCGTAAGCAAAGCCAAGACGAAGAGCGGCTTCTTCGATGTAATCAAAGGCATGTTCGGCGGAAAAGCAACACACGCCAATGATACTCTCGAACTGGCGCTTCTGCGACAAGGTCTCGACAGCGATCGCTTTGAGCGAGTCCTCCCGGACAAAGGACTGCAAAAAGGAGACGTCGTGCGGATGCGCTTGAAGTCGCTTGCCCAGAATTATCTCGTTGTCCTGTTCAAAGCGCAGGGCGATTCCACGACACGATTGATCTATCCGGAGTCCACCAGTCAAGAAGAGCCTTTCTTAAGAGGAGGCTCAATCGAGGTGCCGACCCAGTTCACCGACTCTCGAGGTGCTGTGAGGAAGAAGCTTTACGCCGGCATTCCGATCAATTCCACTGAGGGTGAAGTTGATGTGCTGCTAATCATCACCAAAGCTGAGCCGGTTTTAGTTAAGCTGTTCGAGCAGGGCATCGATGACATGTTCAACGCCTTCTCCGATCAACTGGTCACCGGCAAAGCATTCGTATCCGGAAAGTTCATCCTGGAAAGAGGCAAACCGACGCGAGTTATGAGCACCGCTCCCAATACTAACGAGCTGTTCAACGTCTGTCGAATCGAGCTCAGGCATGGCTAGCGAAGTGTTCGGTTAGCGACTGCCTCATTACTGCGGAAAAAACGTTCTCTGATACCAAATGCAATTTAGCCTGGCGTGCTACTGCTTGCCATGCCGGAAGGCGGTATGATTAGCGGAACCGGCATCATCCGGCCGGAGCTGTGCCAAACTGAAACAGCACGTCCACCAGAACGCACGAATATGTAACGCTGCTCCCTATGCCCATCTCGCTAGCAATGCGCCTATCTTTCAAACGACTTTGTATCGGCAGTCTGATCATGGCGGTCTTTGCCACTAATTCCAGCCTGGCAGCGGCTCCGACCAAATCCGGGGAGCGCTATCACGTGCATATCAACCGAGCCGGTAAGCGACTCTATGTTATAAACCACCAGAAAGAACTCCTCTTCGACTGCCCGATTGGTATCGGACGCGGTGGCGTAAAATCGAAGAGTTCGATGAAAGACGAAGTCACCCCCACTGGTGATTTTTTCGTCGACATCATTCTCACAGAAGACTCGGAAAAAACAGCAATCGCGCCGCGGTATCGAAAACAATACCAATCCAACAAGCCATTTTTTCAGGAGATCGAATCTAGCTCAGCATTAGCAGGGATGTTCAAACGAATGAACGCCATGGATTTCAATCATGACGGAACCGCCGACAACGCGTATGGAATGGCTTACCTCGGTCTGAGATCTGACAATGCCGTCACCGGACCGAAATTGAGGCGCAATGCAGGCACCATCTACTGGTACTCCATCGCTTTACACGGCACCCCGACTGCGGACAACATCGGCAAATGCAATTCCGGGGGTTGTGTGCACGTGCCGAAAAAATATCTTTCTCGACTCCTCGTTGACAAGCTGCTGATCATTAATTCTTCAGTAACGATTCGTGACCAAGCCCCGCAAATAAAGCCCGGTCTCATGGAGCAACGACAGCCGAAGTAGCACTCACGTTATAAGGTGTTAAACTGTTCTACCGCAATAGTTAGAACGGTCGATGAGCGACTGCGTCACCTGCTAAGGAGAGAGAACATGAAGTCGATACAATCCCACGAGATCGATTACAAAATAATCGGAGACGATATTCAGGCAGTAGAGATCGAACTGGACCCAGGGGAGACCGTTATCGCAGAGGCCGGCGCGATGAACTACATGGAAGAAGGCATCGTATTCGAATCCAAGATGGGCGACGGCACTGACGCCAACGATGGCATGCTGTCCAAGCTCTTTGGCGCCGGCAAAAGAATGGTATCCGGTGAATCCATGATGATCACGCATTTCACCAACCGGGGACAAGGCAAATCACGCGTGGCATTTGCTGCACCCTATCCAGGGAAAATCATTCCGCTCAATCTCAATGAGCTGGGTGGCGAAGTACTATGCCAGAGAGATGGTTTTCTTTGCGCAGCATTTGGCACCAAACTCGATATCGCATTCACGAAACGATTCGGCGCTGGATTCTTCGGCGGTGAAGGTTTCATCCTGCAGAAGCTTTCCGGCAACGGCTGGACATTCGTCCATGCCTGTGGCGGCATCATTCAAAAACAGCTACGTGGACAAACTCTCAGAGTCGACACTGGCTGCCTGGTCGCCTTCACTCCCGGTGTCGAATACTCCATAGAACGAGCCGGTAATTTGAAGTCAATGATTTTCGGCGGCGAAGGTCTGTTCCTTGCTACATTGAGTGGACATGGAACAGTCTGGCTGCAAAGCTTGCCGTTTGCCCGTCTGGCCAACCGCATCATGGCGCAAGCTACGCGCGGCGCCGCTGTCGAGCAGGACGCCGGACTGGGCGGAATGATCGGCAGAATGTTCGAAGTCGAATAACGTCGGATCGCGATCTTCATCTCAAGCTAGTAAAAAGGGCGAGACGATGTCTCGCCCGATTCGCAGGCTGCCGGCAAGCGAATCTAATGGCAAGTTGCAGACAATCGACAATCGTACTAGTGTTGAAGGAGAGGTTCACCTTGCACCTTGCGTTCTAGGTGGTGAGTGACAGACCCTTCATCAGCACCATTGAAGTAGGTATGGATTGCCCGTCAGCTCAGACAAATGCCCTCGATGCGGACAGCTAAAGCGGTCCTCCAGTCCTGGTTCGCTAACGCAGTGGATCTCCGTTTGCCAGTGCGAACTGATTGATTCCACGACGCTAGGAGAATCCGTAACGCTTTGCCTCGCCTGCGGCAAGAGAATTGTGCAACATCGCGCCGGCAGCTTCACGCAGTGGGTTTTTCAATCAGAAGCATGCACCTGCGCTAAACCTCAAACTGTCCCGACCAAGAGTCTGCCCGCACACGTCCTTGTTGACGATGATGATTCTAATGACACCATTGATACCTCTACCATTTTGCGAGTCAATCCGGATACCTTTCCTTTAGAGCGATACAAACCCATTCGCGAGCTGGGCGCCGGCGGAGCCGGCTCGGTGCACCTGTGTTGGGACGAGCATTTGCAAAAAAGAGTGGCGGTGAAAGTCCTGATCACCACTCAACCGGAAGCCCTGCAAATGTTCCAAAAGGAAGCCAAAATAACGGCGAAGTTGGAGCATGCCAATGTCGTCAGCATTCTTGATTTCGGCACTACCGATGGTGGCTGTCCTTACATGGTTCTCGAACACGTCAAGGGACTCAGCCTTGAATCACTGATCCACGACTTTGGGCTGCCCTCCATCGATGAGGCGCTTTCGATCTTCATTCAAATGGCTGATGCGCTCGGACACGGGCATAGCCTGGGGGTCTATCATCGCGACGTGAAAACTTCCAACGTCATCATCTCGGCGCATGAAGACGGCACTCCGTTCGTTCATCTGATCGACTTCGGCGTTGCTGCCATGATGGAGGCAGGACAACAAGCGAGCCAGGCATTTCAAGGACGAACGATTGTAGGAACGCCTCGCTACATGCCACCCGACCAGGCACTTGGGCGTCCATTCGATGCCAAATCGGAAATCTACTCGTTCGGCTGTTTGATGTACGAGACTCTCTCCGGAAGAGTACCTTTCGCAGGCGACGACGCACTGGATTTGATATCACAACACGCTAACTCTCCGGTGCCGGAGATTCAGGAAGTGTGCGGTGAAACGAGACATCTGCCCCAGGCTCTGGCCAATGTGGTGATGACATGCCTGGACAAGGATCCTGAAAAAAGATTCCATAATATGGTCTCACTCAAAGAGACTCTGCGAGCCATTCTTCTCGATATTCGCAGCGACGAGTCGTATTCAGTTCAACAGAAGATCTGGCCCCAGGCTCTCACCCCAATTCCCGTCATTGCTGCGCCACCGCAACAAAAGAGCAACCCGCGACAACAGATCTCGGTTCTTACAACACTCCTGGTGCTTCTCTTCCTCCCGCCTCTCATCTGGGTCGGACAAAACCAACCATGGGTAAAACGGGCAGCAAAGCCCAAAACCGTCCTGCGCCTTATGAACGATCCAACCGTTGCGGAGAATATCTCGAAGCACGTCAGAAGAGTTGGACGGTTCAATCTCACCCTCACTACAGGCGATATGGGCGTGGTGAGAGCATCTCCCATAGGCAACTGTAGAATTCAAGACAGCGATCTGGACGTCCTGATGGACTGCAAGGATTTGTCCAGCCTGGATCTGAGCGGCTCGAACGTTAGCGCAGAGGGACTCTATAAACTCAAAAGGCTCAGCATCGAGGAATTAGACTTATCCCATTCGACTGTGACAGATCAGGATCTCGAGGCCCTTTCGGAGATGATCGATTTGCAGTTTCTCAGCCTGGAAGGCTGCAACATAAGCGATGCCGGACTGATGCCATTGATAAACAGCGTCCTTTCCAGGCTAAACATCAGCGATACCAAGGTGACCAACCAGGGACTGCGTTATATCTCCACCATCAAATGTCTCTGCTGTCTCAGCATCAAAGATACTCCAGGGATTACGGCAATCGGCTTGAACTATCTGGCAGCCAATCCCAGCAGCTCAGGCATGGGGCTGGAGCTGACATGCGACGATCAACCGAATGAATACTTCAAGGCACTAACCACACTCTCATCGCAGATGCTGGTCTTGCACGGCTCGACACCCATCCCAAAAGAAGACATCGCCTGCTTGAAACGCGTCAAGTACCTGGCGTTGGTTCGCGTCCCGATTAGCGAAGACACTATTGCCGGAATCAGCACACTGCCGCAGATCGATTGCCTGGATCTCTGGGCAACGGGATTAACCGACAAACAGTTGCAGCAGATAAGCAAGCTCAACATTACCATGCTCGGCTTGCATGGCGAGAAAGTAACGAATGCGGGCATGGTGGCACTGACAAAAATGCGCTTCCTGGAGCGATTGGGGGTCGAGAGATGCCCTCTGGTGAGCGCCAAGACCATTCGTCAGTTGATCGGAGAGAACAAAGTCCTGATTACCGATCCATACGAACTGGATGACCTGGGAAGCAGCATGTTAAAAGAGTTCGGCGTAGACATCTGAACCAGGCGACGATCTTCTCTATCGTGCGATG